>JAHEKO010000281.1 GCA_024638355.1 Acidobacteriota bacterium | reverse complement strand
CCGACCGTCTCGGTTCACGACATCCTGATCCACCCCCGCGACAACGACCTCATCCTCGGCACCCACGGGCGCGCCATCTGGGTCTTCGACGACGCGACTCCCCTGCAGCGCTGGAGCGCCGAGATCGCCGCCCAACCGGCGCACCTGTTCGAGGTGCGGCCGGCGCTCCGCTTTCCCACCCGCTTCACGCGCTACGGCCTCGGCGACAAGCGCCACCGGGCGCCCAACCCGGAGCCCGGCGCGCTCATCACCTACTACCTGAAGGAAAAGCTCGACGAACCGACGGCCTCGGACGAGACGTCCGGGGAGAAAAGCGCCGGCGAGGCCGAAGCGCCGGACTCCGCGGTCGCCCCGAAACCGCCGGGCAAGACAGCGAGCCGCATCGAGATCGAGATTCGCGACGCCTCGGGCGAGGTGATCCGCACGCTCGACGCCGCCAAGCTGCCCAAGGAGGCCGGGCTCAACCGAATCCACTGGGATCTGACGCTCGACCCGGCGCGACGCCGCCGTCCGCCCGATCCCGCCTTCGTCGAATTCTTCGGCGGCCCGCGCGGACCGAGTGCCCTGCCGGGCGACTACACCGCCCGGCTGACGGTCGACGGCGAGAGCTACGAGACGCCGATCGAAGTCCGGATCGACCCGCTGGTCGGCGCCTCGACTGCGGCGCTCGAGGCCCAGTTCGAGGCCGCCGTCGAGCTGACCGAGATGGAGTCGAAGCTCGCCGATCGGCTCCGCGGCCTCGACGCCGTCGCCGCCCAGCTCGCCGCGCGTCGAACGACGATCGAGGCCATGGAGACCGAGCTGCCGGCGGAGCTCGAGGAGGCCTGGAAAGAGCACGACGAGGCGGCGAAGGAGCTGCTCGCCGAGCTCGCGCGGGCCGAAAGCAAGCCGTTCTGGAGCCAGGGGCCACGGATCAGCGAGCGGATCGCCGACCTGCGGCGCAACGTCGACGGCCAGTTCGCGGCTCCGACCGCGGCGCAGCTCGAGCTGCTGGCCGAGCTGCGTGAGGAGTACGACGATAAGGTAGCCGAGATCGCGACCTTCCTGAACGAGACGGTGCCGGCACTCAACGACCGGCTCGAAGCCGCGAGCGTGCCACCGGTCGCCCTCCCGGCGCTCGAGAATGGAGACCAGAGCAGATGAACTACCAAGAGATGGGCGGCGGATTCCTGGTAAGGCTGTCGCGCGGCGAAGAGATCCGCGCCGGCCTCTCCGAGCTGATGGAGAGGGAGAAGATCGGCTGCGGCTTCGTCGCCGGGCTGGGCGCGGTCACCGACCCGCACATGGGCTACTACCAGCTCGGCGAGAAGCGCTATGTCGAGCGCCGCTTCGAGGGCGAGTACGAGCTCGTGGGGATGACCGGCAGCCTCTCGTGGTACGACGGCGAGCCCTTCCCTCACGTCCACACCATGCTCACCGGATCCGACTTCCACCCTTTCGGCGGCCACTGCTTTGCGGCCACGACCTCCGCGACGGTCGAAATGTGGGTGCGGGCCGATCGCGAGCGCGTCACCCGGGCCATCGACGAGGAGATCGGGCTGCACCTGATGGAGCTGTCGCGCAGCTGCCCGATCGGGCCGCGCGGCGACTAGCCCGCGAGCCTTCGGGCGGCTCGGCCCAGGTGAGCGGCGCGACCTAGTTGGCGCGCACGCTTCGTCCCAGAACCGTGCGCACCGACAGCTTCGGATCGCTGACCTCGACCCGGATGTCGCCGAGGTCGGCGGCGGTCAGGGGTCGCGCCATGGCGTACGCCAAGAGGTACTGGTTGGAGAGATCGGCGACGATGGCGGCGTAGATCCGCCGCAGCTCGGCCTTGGAGCCGAAGAAGAAGGCGCGCCCGCCGCTCTGCCGCGCCAGGCGCTCGGCGATCATCCGGTCGATGGAGTCGAGGATGCTCTCCGGATTCTCGACCACGACGACATAGATCGGCACGCCGAGCCGCTGCGCCTCGCGGATGCAGCGCTCCGGCCGGAACCGGCTGCCGTAGTCCTCGCCGTCCGACAGCACCACCAGTGCCTTGCGGCCGCCCTGGCCCTCGAACTGGGTCAGCGAGAACAGGATGGCGTCGTACAGGGCCGTGGTGCCGCCGAAGTCGAGCGCGCCCATCCGCCCGACGAGCAGCTCCTGGCGGCGGGTCGGGCCCTGGGTCACGCGCGGCCGCTCGTCGAAGTCGGTCAGGAAGGCGCGGTCGTGCTCGCCGAGGGCGCTCTCGAAGAAGGCGGCCGCCGCGTCACGCAGCTCGTCCTGCCAACCCTTCATGCTCTCGGAGGTGTCGACCGCGAGCCCCAGGGTCAGCGGTACGTCGTCGGCGCGCGCGAAGGCCTCGATCGGCCGCGTGCGGCCACCGTGAAAGAGGGTGAAGTCCTCGCGGCTCAGGTGCTCGAGCGAGCTCTCGGCGCGGTCGCTCACCATCGCGTAGAGCTCGACGAGGTTGACGTCGAGCCGGTCCGAGATGCCCGGCTCCACCACCAGGCGGGCGCTCTCGAGACGGGCGCCGTCGTCCAGATGCGCCACGACCCGGTAGTGATCGGTCGGACCGGGCGGCTCGGTGTCGACTCGCGCGCGGATCTCCGGGGAAGGCGGCGACGCGAAGCTGCTGCGCAGCTCGTCATTCCAGAAGACCTCGACCCGCTCGAGCCGGCGGTCGGCCGGCGTCGAGATCGCCGCCCGCAGCTCCACTTCGCCCTGACCGGGGTCGCCGACGACTTCGACGATGTCGACTCGGAAGGGCCGTTCCTCCTGGTTCAGCCGCAGCGTGTCCTCTCCCAGCTCGAGCGCCGCCGGCGAGAACGCCGCCGCGCGCACCGTATGCAACTGGGGCGCGGCACCCAGATCAATCCGCGCCTGAAAGGGCGGGTGGTGCACCACGTCGACCAGAAAACCGTCCAGAAAGAAGGCCACGTAGCCGACCTCGTGCTCACCGGTGACGGCGGTCACGCGGGTCGGGCCGACGTGGGGCCCGGAGCCGGGCAAGAGCAGCCGCACCGCCGAAGGGGCCTCCGCCGCCACCGCAGGAGGGGTCGCCTCCGCCGCGCGCGGCGCCGATTGGCGTCCCGCCCAGCGCGGCGCGACGATCGGTCGCGCCCGGTAGCTGACCTCGAGCTCGGCGGACTCTCCCGGCGTTTGGGCCGTCCGGTAGTCGACGCGCACCCGACCGCCCAGCCCAGCCAGCACCTCGCGCAGCAGCCGGCCGCGGCGCACCAGCACGCCGCCGGTCTCCTCGGTCAGCAGGCGGAGCGGCCGACGAGGATCTACGAATTCGCTTCCCTGCTCCCCCAGGGCGAGGCCGACGACGGTCCAGCCGGCGACCGCTGCGCGCCGGCAGAGATCGGCGTGGGCCTCGTCGACGTCGGTGTCCAGCCCCTCGAGGCCTTCGGTGCGCCCGAGATAGAAGCGCTTGAAGTCGAGGTCGAAGCCGTCCTGGACCAGGATCAGGAGCTTGGCGCCGCCGCCCGGACGGCCTTCCAGGGCGCCGAGCAGCGCCCGGCGCTGGCGGTCGATCAACCCGCGCTCGCGCTCCATCTCCCGCCGCCGTCGCGCCTCGTCCAGCTCGGAGCCGCGCACCGCGTCGACGAACCGAAGCCGCCGCCAGAGGAGCTCGCCCGCCAGGGTCGTGCGGTCGCCGAGCAGCGCGAGGCTCTCACGAATCTCGTGCGCATATCCGACGGCCGTTGCGAGCTCGCGCGGCTCGGGATCGGCGACCACCAGGGTCACCGGGCCGAGCGCCACCAGCCGCTCGGCGCTGTCGCTCAGACGCCGGATCGCGGCTTCGAGACCCGCCGGGCTCAACAGCGGCGTATCGAAATAGACCAGAACCTGCCACGGCTCGCCTTCCGGCGCCGGCGCCAGCCGCTCCACCGCCACCACCTCAGCGGGCCGGCCGTCGACCCGCAGCTCGAGATCGGCGGCTCGGGGAGCGGCGACGCCCGCGAGGTCGACGACGGCGGAGAGCGTCGGAGCCGCGCCGAAGGCCGGCGGCCCGGCGAGACACGCGCCGCACACGAGGCCGGCAGCCAGCCGGAGCCCCGAAGCCCTGAACCGGAGAGACTTCCGCGGACGCAGCATCCTTCGCGGGTCCAAGACGCCGCCCTCGCTCGCAAGCGGCGATCTCGACTTGAACGAACGCCTGAATGCTACCAGAGGGAACTCGGTCTACAGTTGGCGGTTCTATAGATCGGGAGGATCTACGCTCATGAGTTTTCGACGTCCACGGCCGCTAGTCTTCGTTCCGGCTCTTGCTCTCGCTGCCTGCCTCGCCGCCGGCGCCGCCCCGGCCCCCGACCTCGACCAGCGGCGGGAGCGAGTGGCCCTCGGCTTCGTCGAGCGCGTCGCCTCGGGCGACGTCGACGCGACGCTCGCGTACATCATGGAGCACTTCGCCCCGAGCCTGCTCGAGCGGCGCACGACCGAGGATTGGAGAGAGCTCGCGCACCAGCTCGGTCGGCATGCCGGGCTCGAGATCGCCGGGATCTCGATCGACGAGCCCGGGCGCCTGCAGGTGGCGGTCGAAAGCCCCGACGGTATGGAGCTCCGCTTCGGCTTCGAGTTCGAGCCCGACGAGCCGGAAAAGGTCGCCGGCTTCTCGCTCGAGGCCGGCCGCGGCCATGGGCGGGGACCCGCCCTCCCTCCCTTCCAGCCGCCCCCCGGCGCGGATCGCGCTCGGCTGACCGCGGCGCTCGACGCCTATCTCGGACGGCTCGGAAGCGAGGAGCTCTTCTCCGGCGCGGTGCTGATCGCGGTCGACGGCGAGGCGATCTACCGTGGCGCCCGGGGTCTCGCCAGCCGCGAATGGGGCGCGGCGAACAAGATCGACACCCGCTTCGATCTGGGCTCGATCAACAAGTCGTTCACGCGCATCGCCATCGCCCAGCTGGTGCTCGCCGGCAAGGTTCGCCTCGACGACCGCATCGCCGACCACCTGCCCGACTATCCCAATGCCGAGGCCCGGTCGAAGGTGACCGTCCGGCATCTGCTGGACCACAGCTCCGGCATCGCCGACATCTTCAACGAGCGCTTCTTCGACGCCGCCAAACGGCTCTTCCGCGAGCCCGAGGACTTCTTCCCCGTGTTCGCCGACCAGCCCCTGGCCTTCGAGCCGGGCACGAACAGCGCCTACTCGAACGGTGGCTTCATGGTGCTGGGCGCGATCATCGCGGCGGCGTCGGGCCAGCCGTACGCCGACTACGTGGAGGAGAGGATCTTCGCCCCCTCCGGCATGACGGCGAGCGGCTTCTTCGCGCGCGACGAGCCTGTGCCCAACGTCGCCATCGGTTATACGCGCATGGGGCCCGAGGGACCCACCGAGGAGCTGCGCAACACTCTCTTCCGGCTGCCGATTCGCGGCAACTCGGCGGGCAGCGCCTTTGCGACGGTCGACGACCTGCTCGCTTTCGACAACGCCGTGAGGGAACACCGCCTGCTGCCGCCCGCCTGGACCAACTGGTACTTCGGCGGGGCGGAGCCCGCGGCCGCGACGGCCGAGGGGTCCGCGTCGCGCTCTACCGCTTCGATCGGAATCGCCGGCGGCGCGCCGGGAGTGAGCTCCGTCGTCGAGAGCGAC
>JAHEKO010000280.1 GCA_024638355.1 Acidobacteriota bacterium | reverse complement strand
CCGCCCGCCAGATAGAAGCGCTCGATTCCGCCGACGTCGACGCCGAAGCGCTCGGCGACGATCCGCACGCCGGCGGCGTTGGCCCCCTTGGCCTGCGAGAGATCGCTGATGTCGGACTCGGTGAGCGCGATGGAGCGATCGCGAGCCACCAGAAACCGGCTCGCGCCGTCCACGTAGCGGCCCTGGGCGTTCATCCGGCCGGTGCGGAGAAGCTCGCCGAGCAGCTCGACCAGCCCCGAGCCGCACACGCCGACCGGCTCGCCTCCGCCGATGACCGTCAGCGATGCGACGCCCCGATCGTCGAGCTCGAGATGCTCGATGGCGCCGTCGAGCCCGGGCACGCCGCAGCCGACCCCTCCGCCCTCGAACGCCGGTCCGGCGGGGCACGAGGCCGCCAGGATGCGGTCGCGGTTGCCGATGAAGATCTCGGTGTTGGTACCGATGTCCATGCAGGCGGAGATCGTTTCGCGCTCCGCGATCCCGGAAGCGAGGAGACACGCGGCGGCGTCGGCACCGACGTGACCCGAGACCAGGGGCAGACCGTAGACGCGGGCGGCCGGGTGGAGACCGAGTCGCAGCCGCGCGGCGGCGGAGTCCAGGCTGGTGCTTCGCCGCTCGCCGGCGGCGAGCTCGTGCTCGGTCACCGAGCGGTAGGGGAGCCGGCCGATCGGCGCGACGTCGAGACCGAAGAGCAGGTCGCGCATCGTCGTATTGGCCGCCACCACCGCCTCGACGATCGTCGAACGGTCGGCCGGCAGCTCGTCGATCGCCCGGCCCAGGTAGCCGAGCAGGACGCGCTGGAGAAGCCGGCCCCGGTGCTCGCCGTCGTAGCGAATGCGCGACATGACGTCCGAGCCGCCGAAGCGCTGCGGGTTCTCGAAGGAGAGCGTGGCCAGCCGGCGCCCGCTCTCCAGGCTCTCGAGCCGCAGCACGATCGTGGTGGTGCCGAGGTCGACGGCGAGGCCCAGCGGCTCCGAGTCGATCCTGCCGACCGCCCTGCCCGAGTCGAGGAGCCTCCGGCCGTCGCGCGCGAACCGCGGCGCGCGCCTCGCGCCCGGCCCCGGCTCGAGTCCGCGAGCCGAGGTCTCGATCCGCAGCTTCCCCCGGCGCATGGTGTGGGCACGCAGGACGCCGGCCGCGACGAATCGGGCTCGGCAGGAGAGCCGGAAGCCGCTCGCGAGATGCTCCTCCTGGGGCTCGGGGGCCGAGAGCAGCTCGTCTCCCCGCTCGACCTCGACCAGGCACTCGCGGCACTTGCCCTGCTTGTTGCAGCTGGTCGGTACGCGCAGGCCGACCGACTCCGCGGCGTCGAACAGCGTCGTGCCCGGCGGCACGATCGTTTCGTGCCCGTCGAAGATCAGGCGACAGCCGTTTGCGTCCGCCTTCATGCGGGGGGAGCGGAAGGCGCTACCAGCCTCTTGAAGAGCTGCACGGCGCTACCGGCGTCGGCGGCATAGCCGTGCGCTCCGATCTCGTCGGCGTACGCCTGGCTGATCGGCGCGCCGCCCACGCAGATCCGCACGTGCTCGAGCCCCGCGGCGCGCATCTCGTCGACCACCGTCTTCATGTAGACCATCGTCGTGGTGAGCAGAGCACTCATGCCCAGGATGTCGGCCCGATGCTCACGCACCGCGGCAATGAACTCCTCGGCGCTGGTGTTGGTGCCGAGATCGACGATCTGGAAGCCGGCTCCCTCGGCCATCATTCCGACCAGGTTCTTGCCGATGTCGTGCAGATCGCCTTTGACCGTGCCCAGGACGATCGTCCCCGCCGAGGAGTCGCCCTCGGACGAGGTGAGCAGCGGCTGCAGGACCGCCATCCCGGCCTTCATCGCCCGGGCCGCCAGCAGCACCTCCGGCACGAAGATGCGGTTGTACTTGAAGTCCTCGCCGACCACCCGCATCGCCGCGATCAGGCCGTCCTCGAGGACCTCGAGCGGCGGACGTCCCGCCTCGAGCGCCGCACGGGTCATCTCGGCGACGCTCTCGCGATCGCCTTCGAAGACCCTCTGGTTCATCAGGGCGTAGTCGGGCATCGCATCCGATTCCTTCTCAGCGCCGCTCCACGAGCGCCGGGAGCTCGACACCCGGCTCGTTGCAGGTCGAGGAGAAGAGCCGGCGAATCTCGGCGTCGAGCGCCGGGTCGAGCGGCGGCACGTCGTAATCCTCGAGGGCCGTCTCGATCAGCTCGCCGGCGCGCGCGGTGGAGTCGGGGCGCCCCTGGAGGTCCCACTGCTCCCAGTTGGTGCGGTCGATCATCGGCCCCGGCAGGTAGAGCTCCTCCGGCCAGCGCTCGAGCGTGTGCTCGGCGGTGAGCAGGTGGTTTTCCCTCAGGAGCTCGTCGAGGAGCGGTCGGGTCGGCAGGTCGTCCTTGACCTCGACCGGGCGGGTGAAGCGCAGGGCGTGCGCCGCCAGCTCGTCGTCGAAGACCAGCTTCTCGAGACTGAAGCAGTTGACGTAGTCGAGCATGCCGGGGCCCGAAACCGAGTTGAATCCGGCCAGCGCGGCGAGCAGCATGCCCATGCCGCTCTCGGCGCCCGCCTGCGGATCGTTGAGCTTGGAGTCGCTCAGGCCCATGTAGGCCTGGCAGGGAAGGCCGAGGTGCTTGGCGATCGCGGCGTAGCCGCAGTAGACCTGCAAGGCCTCGACGGCGGTCATGGGGTTGGTCATGAGCTGCATGTGGAACGAGGCGGGGGCGCCGCCGAAGAGCACCGGCGTGCCGGGCCGCACCAGCTGGGCGATGGTCAGGCCGCTCAGGACCTCGGCGGAGTGGAGAACCAGGGCGCCGACGGTGGTGGCGGGCGAGATCATGCCCAGCAGGAGGACCGGAACCACCTCGATCGGAATGCCCCAGCCGGCGCAATCGAGCAGGTTCTGGATCGCGTCCTCCGCCCAGCGCAGTGGCGTGCTCGGGCAGCAGGTGAAGATCGAGTTGGGGCGCGCGGCGAGGTCCTCCCGATCGCGCCGGAAGAGGCTCATCATCTCGGCCATCCGCGGCACGCCGTGGGAGGTGAACGCGCCCGAGACGACCGGCTTCTCGGAGGTCGCCAGCGCCAGGTAGAGGCGCCAGCCGTCGGCGATGTCCGAGGGTACGTCCTTCGGAATGAACGCCGTCGACAGGTAGGCGATGTGGGCGAGTCGATCGGCCACGCGCGCGTACTCGACGAAGTCGGCGCTGGTCGCGTCGCGCGGCTCTCCCGACGAGCGATCGAGGATGCGCAGCGCCGACGAAGCGGGGACGAAGTGGACGCGATCGCCGGCGAGCTCGGTGAAGGGCTCGCCGGAGCGATCGAAGAGGGTGAACGCCGACGGTGCGTCGGCAATCGCGCGCTCGACAGTGGAGCGGGGGAAGGTCACCCGCCGGGTCGCGTCGTCGCCGGGCAGCCCGAGCTCGCGCAGCCGCTCGAAGCCGGCGGGCGAGTCGATCAGGATGCCGGTCGACTCGAGCACGGTGAAGGTCTCGTCGAGAATGCGCTCGATCAGCGAGCGCTCGAGCATCTTGAGGTGCGGTCTCATTGCCGCGGCGAATCCTACTAGAGGAGTCGCCCTGTGCTATCGTCCGGCCATCGCTCCTGCAGTTGCCGGCCCGTTCAGGGACCGGCCCCAGCTGACCCATGTCCTACCAGCTGCCTACGGCCGAACTCGATCCGATCCTGGCGACGCTCGAGCGCCACTTCGAAGAGGCCCGGCCGCGGCCGCTGCAGCTCATCGCTTCGAAGCTGCTGCTGGTCTCGACCTTCGGCCTCGTTCTCACCTACCTGTTCTATTTGACGACCGGGGCCGCGCTGATCTCGATGGCGATGCTCTGGGTGGGGCTGCAGATCCTCTTCGCCCTCCTCAGCTGGCGCTACCTTCCGGTCGTGAAGCGGCAGCGCCGCCTCTACCGCGACCTCGACCTGATCTCGCCCGACCCGACTCCGGATGCGATCTGGAAGCGGCGCACCCCGCAGCAGCAGCGCGTCGTGCGCGTCGCGGTCGGGGTCACGCTGGTCGTGATACTCGGCTCCATCGTGGTGAATCGCGACCACCTTCGTCTGCTGGAGCTGCCGCCGCTGATCGGCATGCTGGTTCTGATCTGCGGTAGCGCCGGGTGTGTCTGGTCCGATCGCAAGATCTCGCTCGAGACGGCGGAGCGGATCCTCGTCTGGATCCACTACGCCCTTCTCATCTGGGTGGCGGTGCTCGTCTTCCTGATCTGGCAGGGGCTGAGCTTCGAGGATTGGTTCGGGACCTTGCTCGCGGTGATCTGGCCCGCCTGGCTGCTGGTCAAGAGCCGGCAGGTGGCGCGCATCCAGGAGCGCTTCGCGCCCCTGCAGGAGGCCGGCGTCCTCCATGACTCGCTGGCCCGGCGTCGCGATCAGGCGAAGCAGGAGGGCTCCGGAGTGGTGGCCCTCGAGCCCGAGGACGTGAGCCGTCTGGCCTACGCCGAGCGCGAGATGATCCGGCAGGACCGGGTGGACGCGATCGGCAAGACCAAGTCGGAAGAGGAGCCGTGGGGCGTCTTCATCGCCGACGTCGTCCACCAGCAGCTGCGGGAGCTCGGGGCCGAGGAGCGGCTGAAGGTGCACAACGCGATCTCGAACCTGGCGACGCCTGGCGCCGCGAGCGGCGCCTCGAGCGATTCCTGGCGCACGCTCGACGTCGCCGGCACCCCTTTCAGCGTGCGGTATCGCCTCGCCGAGGAGAAGCGGCGGGTCACCGTCGTGGAGCTGGTCTCGAGCGAGGCCTTCTCCGATGGCTGAGCTGGCCACCGCCGAATTCTCGGTATGGGGTCAGAAGGAATCGAGCGCCGCTCTCGAGTCTCGCCAGGGGCTACCGACCGATATCCAGCTCGCCCTGCCAAACGTCCTGTACGAGATCTGCGCGGGTCCCAAGGACTACCCGCCGACGCAGCTCAAGCCGATCAACCGAGCTGGGACGACCTTCCTCTACGACCATCCCCAGCCGAAGGTCCAGGTGACCTTCGAGCTCGACGAGACGGAACACACCATCTACTTCATGCACTACGCCGCCGTCACGGTGGCGGTGCGCAAGAAGGTCTTCGTCAGCTACGCGCACGAAGACGCCGAGGTGCTGACGGAGATGCGCAAGTGGCTCAAGCCGCTCGAGCGGAGCGGCATCATCGAGCTCTGGGACGACTCCGAGATCCACGCCGGAGACGAGTGGCTCGCCGTGATCGAAGAGCAGCTCGGCTTGGCGCGCCTGGCGCTGCTGCTGGTCAGCGACAGCTTTGCCGGCTCCGACTTCATCATGGACAAGGAGCTGCCGACCATCCTCCAGGGGGTCGAAGGCAAGGGCGTTCGCCTGCTTTGGGTGGCGGTCAGCCACGCGCCGCTCGAGCACCTCGGCCTGGCGAAGTACCAGGGCCTCAACGATCCGGATCACCCACTCGAGGAGTTCGAGGGCTCCGCTCGCAAGGCGGAGCTGAAGAAGGTGTACCAGAAGATCGAGGCGGCGGTAAAAGCCTAGCCGGTGAGCCTGCAGGTCTCGGTCTGGGCGTCGAGCGGCGTCGGGCTCGCGCTCCTGTCCTCGACCAGATCGAGCGTGGCAAAGGGCAGCAGCGA
>JAHEKO010000279.1:1550-5573 GCA_024638355.1 Acidobacteriota bacterium | reverse complement strand
GACTCCTTGCGCGGCGCCGGCAGGCGGGCGAAGCGGGCGTAGCCGCCGAGGAAGCGCTTGAGGTGCTCGATGCGCTCCTCGATCGTCGAAAAGACCTCTTCGGTGCGTTCTGCGTGCTGCCTCTCCTCGATGATCAGGCGTGCCGAGTGCACCAGCGACGAGATGGGCGCCAGCGAGTTGTTCAGCTCGTGGGAGATCACCCGGATCACCTTCTTCCAGATCTCCGCCTCCTGACGGCCGAGCTCGCCGGTGAGCCGGCGCAGAACGATCAGCGAGTGGCGCTTGCGGTTGAGGTGGAAGCGCCGCTGCGAGAGGTGGTAGGTCTCCGGCTGGTCTCCCGCCTGCACGGTGAAGATGCCGTCGGTCTCGCTGCCGAGGATCTCGCTCATCGCCGGCGGGCAACCCGACCGCAGCTCGCTGAAGCGGCGGCCCTCGAGGTGGCGGCCACCGGTGATCAGCCGCCGCGCCTCGAGGTTCGAGTAGACGACGCGGTCGCGCTGGTTGACCAGCACCAGGGCCGCGGGCGACCGGTCGAGCGCCGTCTGCAGCAGCAGCTCGCGCTCGCGCACCGCGGCGCGCTCGTCCTGAAGCGTCTGGCCGACGACGTTGTAGAGGCGCGCCAGCTCGCCGAGCTCGTCCCGCCGGTGCGAGGCGATCCGCATGCTGAAGTCGCGGTCGTGGAAGCTGCGAATGCCGTCGGTCAGGCTGACGATCGCCACGTCGATCGGGCGCAGCACCCGGCCGAGAAGCCAGGCGCCGAGGGGCAGGCCGATCAGCAGGGCGGCGAGGAACGAGATCCAGGCGGGCAGCTCCAGGGGGAGCAGCGGAACCGCCGCCGCCGCCGCGCCGCCGGCTACCAGCGTGACGAACAGCACGGCGGTGATCTTGCCCGCCAGCGAGACCCTGGGCTTGAAGGGTCGGGCGGCGGGTCGTTCTCGCGCCGGGGTGGAGGTGCGGATCGCCGTCGTCACGACTTCGGCCGCCTCTCGAGCTCGACGCCGAGGCGCGCCATCTTGCGATAGAGCGCCTGGCGGCTGATGCCGAGCGCGTCGGCGGCGCGCGCCACGACGCCGCGGGCGCTGGAAAGCGCTGCGATGACCTCGCGGCGCTCGGCGGCGTCGCCGTCCGACATCTCGATCACCGCGGCCGGCAGCTCACCGCCGAGATCCAGGTGGAGCGGCGAGACCGAGCCGTCGCCGGCGACCAGGGTGGCGCGGCGGATGCGGTTCTCGAGCTCGCGGACGTTGCCGGGCCAGTCGTACCCGAGCAGCGCGCTCTCGGCGGCGGGGCTCAACTCGAGCTCGGCGCCGGCGGCGAAGCGCTCGAGGAAGTGCCGGGCGAGGGGCAGGATGTCGTCGGGCCGCTCGGCGAGGCCGGGCAGCTTCAGCTCGACGACGTTGAGTCGAAAGAAGAGGTCCTCGCGGAATCGGTGCGCCTCGATCGCTTGCGGCAGGTCGGCGTTGGTGGCACTCAGCACGCGGACGTCGGCGGTCCGCGGGCGGCTGCTCCCCAGGCGTTGATACTCGCCGCTCTGCAGCACTCGCAGGAGCTTCACCTGGCCGGCCAGCGAGAGCGTGTCGACTTCGTCGAGGAAGAGGGTGCCGCCGTCGGCGCTCTCGAATCGCCCGACTCTCAACTTGCGGGCCCCGGTGAAGGCTCCGGCCTCGGCGCCGAAGAGCTCGCTCTCCATCAGCTCTTCGGGGATCGCGCCGATGTTGACCCGCACGAAGGGCTCCTCCCGGCGCGGCGAGTTGGCCTGGATGATCTCGGCGATTCGCTCCTTGCCGCAGCCGTTGGGTCCGGTGATCAGGACCGGCGCGTCGGAGTCGGCCACGTTGACCGCCAGCTCGACGATCCGGTGCATCGCCTCGCTGGCGTAGACCACGCCGCGCAGCTCGAAGTGCGCCGCCAGCTCGTCGCGCGAGCGGCCGATCTCGGAGCGCAGGCGGCTGTTCTCGAGCTCGAGCGCGCGCATGCGCAGAAGGTTCTTGACGGTCGTTACCAGCTTGTCGTCGTCCCAGGGCTTCTCGATGTAGTCGGTCGCTCCCTCCTTGACCAGCTCGACCGCGGTCTCGAGCGAAGCCCAGGCGGTCATCACCAGGATCGGCACGCCCGGCTGCACCTCGCGCAGGCGGTGAAAGAGTGCGACCCCTTCGTCGCCCGAGGTCTCCCGGGGCGCGAAGTTCATGTCCTGGATCACCGCCCCCAGCGGCCGGCTGGCCGCAGCCAGCGCTTCCTCCGGCGTCGACGCCTCGAGATGCTCGATGCCGTGCAGATCGAACAGCAGTCCGAGCGCCCGGATCACCGGCGGCTGATCGTCGACAATCAGAACCGGCAGCTCGGCGGACGTCATGGCCTGATACTAGAGGCTAGACCGTCCGGGTGGCGATCTCCGGCGCAATGGCAGCCGCCTTGAGCGACGGCGCTACGGCGGCCAGCACGCCGGTGAGCCACATCGCGAGCGCGCCCGTGACCAGGAACGTCCACTCGATCGTGGGCACGTCGGCGTAGTGCACGAGGGCGTAGTTGAGGCCGTAGGTGAGCAAGATGCCGATGGCGATGCCGATCCCCGTGATCATCCAGTTCTCGAGCAGGAAGTAGCGCACGATGTCCGTTCGGGTCGCGCCGAGCGCCCGGCGCGTGCCGATCTGCCGGGTGCGCTGGGTGACCGAGAAGGAGGTCAAGCCGACGATGCCGAGCGCGGTCACGACCAGCAGCAGACCGATGACCGAGGTCAGCAGCTTGATCATCACCAGGGCGTCCTGGTAGTAGTCGCGCTTCACGTCGGCGAGGGTCTCGATCTCGACGACGCGACCGGCCTGGGCGTCGCGCATCAGCCCGTCCAGATCGTTGAAGACGGCATCGACGGCGCCCGGCTCGGTGCGCACCATGTAGCTCATGCGCCCCGAGCCGCTCACCGCACGACCGGGCCGCAGCATCGCGACCTCGCCGTTCTGGGCGAAGTCGCTGCGCGGCCACGAGTTGTGCATCCGGCGGATGACGCCGACGACCGTGTCGACGATCTCGCCGCCGGAGTTGCGGATCGGCTGCCCGACCGCGTCGCCGTCGGGGAAGAGGGTGTCGGCCGCGGCCCGGGTCAAGATGACGTTGCGCCCGTACTCGTTCTCCGACCCCTCCTCGGGAAAGACGAAGTCCCCGGGAACGAAGTCGCGACCCGCCACCAGCTCGACGCCGAGCGCGTTCAGCGCGTGGTCGGAGACCGAGAAGTAGGGCACCCCCGTGCCATGGGCATCTGCCGGCGAGTCCATCGGCTGCCGCGTGGTCGCGCTGCCGCCGCCGCTCAGAGGAATCTGTCGAATGGCGACCGCGTCGACGACCCCCGGGAAGGCGCGCAGGCGCCGCAGGTCCTCGTCGCGAACCGCATCGACGAACTCGTCGTCCTCGAAGGCCTCGTCGAACGGCCGCGTGTTGATCACCACCAGGTTGGCCTCGTCGAGGCCGGTCTCGCGCAGGAACTCGCGGCGCGTGTCGAGCATGAGGTTCACGCAGTTGGCGACGATGGCCAGCGTGAGGGCCACCTCCACGGTGATCAGCCAGAAGCGCGACTTGTTGTGCATCAGGGCGCGAAAGATGGGACCGAGCTCCATGGGTCAGCCTCCCTACTGGATCTTCAGGTAGTTGGCGGGGGCGACGCGGCAGATGCGCCACGACGGATAGAGGCCGGCGATGAGGCCGGCGACGAGCGCCAGGACGACCGCGGTGAGGACCATCGGCACGTCGAGCTGGAAGGCGAACTGGTTGTCGAACCAGCGGTTGATGACCCGCAGAACGAGAGCCGAGAGCCCGATGCCGATTGCGCCGCCGAGCAGGCCGATCACCTCGCACTCGACGATGTGCTGCACGAAGACCGAGCCCCGGCTGGCGCCCAGCGCTCTGCGGACTCCGACCTCGGGCGCCCGCGCCAGGAACTTGCCGAGCAGGATGCCGATCAGGTTGACCGAGGAGACGACCAGGAAGAGGCCGCCGATGATCAGCATCACCTTGGCCTGATCGGGCGTCACC
>JAHEKO010000279.1:0-1450 GCA_024638355.1 Acidobacteriota bacterium | reverse complement strand
CTCGGGCTGCACCGTCATCGTCGCTTTGAACGCGGCCGTCTGGTAGGTGGGAATGTCGCTCTCCAGCAGCCCGCGAGCGTCGAGGTAGGTG
Source organism: Acidobacteriota bacterium (assembly GCA_024638355.1). Taxonomy (GTDB): domain Bacteria; phylum Acidobacteriota; class Thermoanaerobaculia; order Multivoradales; family JAHEKO01; genus JAHEKO01. Next base: position 1,359 of record JAHEKO010000279.1, on the reverse strand, counting down.
AGCTGGTTGGGGGCCTGATCGGGGTGATCGCTGTCCCATTCGGAGTCGGGATCCCAGCTGTCGAGGGCGACGTGGAAGAGGCGATCGCTCTTCGCGGGAATCGGATCGCCCGACAGCATGTAGTAGGTGGTCACGAACGAGGTGGAGATCGCGATGCCGAGAGCGATGCCGGCGATCAGCAGGGCCGAGAGCACGGGATTCCGGCGCAGGCTCTTGAGCGCGATACGGAGCTGGTAGGCGAGCATCTCTGACCTCCCGTCTCTCAGTAGGACTGCGCCTGGCGGCTGCCGTTCTCGGCCGGATTGAACAGCGGTGCCGGCCGCTCGTCCTTCTCCAGATCGACGAGCCGCCCGTCGAGCAGATAGATCTGGCGCGGCGCCCGTGCGGCCAGCTCGGAATCGTGGGTGACGATCACCACCGTGGTGCCGAGATCGTTGATCTTCTCGAGCAGGTCCATGATCTCGTTGGCCATGGCCGAGTCGAGGTTTCCGGTCGGCTCGTCGGCGAGGATCAGCTTGGGAGTGCCGACCACCGCCCGCGCCACCGCTACGCGCTGCTGCTGGCCGCCCGAGAGCTGCGCCGGGTAGTGGTGGATGCGCGAGGTCAGCCCGACGATCTCCAGCGCCTCCTCGATGCGCTCGCGGCGAGCCGCGGCCGGCAGCCGCCGGTAGCGCAGCGGCACGTCGACGTTGTCGTAGACGTCGAGATCCGGAATCAGATTGAAGGTCTGGAAGATGAAGCCGATCTTCTCGTTGCGGATGCGCGACATCTGGCGATCGCCGAGGCGACTGACGTCGTCGCCGTCGAGCCGATAGGTGCCGCCGTCGAACGAGTCGAGCAGCCCGGCCACGTTGAGCAGCGTCGTCTTGCCCGATCCCGAGGGACCCATGAGCGATACGAACTCGCCCGGCGCGATCGACAGGTTGAAACCGCTCAGGGCATGCGTCTCCACGTGCTCCGTGCGGTAGATCTTCTGGATGCTCTGCATCTGAATCATCGACAATCTCCTCGGGCTGTCTGCGCTGGGTAACTCGGTCAGTCCCTCACCAGGATGGTCTGAGCTCCCTGGAATCGGGTGGTGTCGGAAACGATGATGCGGTCGCCCGGCTCGAGACCCGAGCGGATCTCGACCTCGGAGACGCTCAGCGCTCCGGTCTCTATCGGCGTAGCGCGCGCGACGCCGTCCTCGATCCGGTAGGCGAGCCGCCCGCCCGCCGCCTCGAGAAAGGGGCCGCGCGGCACCTTGAGAACGTCGGGCACGGTCTCCAGGATGAGCCGGGTCGACAGGCGTTGGTTCTGCTTGAGTCCCGCCGGCGTCTCGCCGACGAAGGCGACCCGCCCGCGCACTCGGCTGCCTTC
>JAHEKO010000278.1 GCA_024638355.1 Acidobacteriota bacterium | reverse complement strand
CGGCGCGGGTCGAAACCTCCTGGAAGCGCAGGCCGAGAATGACCTTGAGCCTCTCGCCGAGAAGCACTTCGTCCTGAACGAAGGCGCTCCAGCTGCTGTTGGTCGCGTTGGGGACGTTGGCAACGTCGTCGGTGGTGACGATAGGCATCTCGAACGGCGGGCCGGGGAAACGCAGGGTCGTGGTGGTGGTCGAGAAGTCGGTGTTGGCCGAGTCGTCCTCGTACGCCTCCACGCCCCAGGTGAGCAGGTTGTTTCGACCCGCGATCTTGGTCATCTCGGCTCGCAGGCCGAGCGTGTCGAGATCGGTGAGGTTGCTGGTGTCCGCCTGTACCGACGAATTCGGAGCGCCGGGGAAGATCGGGCCGATGTTGATGTTGATGTCGTTGACCAGCTGGCGCTCGTTGCTCTGATGGTAGAGCTGGATTTGCGCCGAGTCGGCGACCGGGCTGTCGAGCTCGAAGCCCTCGTAGCCCAGGGTGTAGCGATCGAAATCCTGGAAGGGGTAGAGAATGCGGATCCGGGCCTGCGGGTCGTCGCCGATCAGCTCCGGCTCGACGAAGCCGAAGCCGGCGTTTTCGGCGCGGTAGCGGTTGAACCGGAAGAAGAAACCGTGCCGCTCCCCGACCCACCGGTCGATGCGACCGTAGAGGGAGTTCTCCTCGACTCCGCTGTCGACGACCGGCACCGCGTCGTCGAGACGGATGTCACCGAAGGTGCCGGTGCCCGACTCGTAGTCGGAGCTCTCGCTCACAGCGCCGCCGAGGCCGAACGACCAGCGCTCGCCGCGCTTGTCCACCGCAGCCTGGCCGCGCAGCTGGTCCCCCGCGGTGCCGTAGCGAAGGCTCGCCGAGCCGCTCAGGCCGGCTCCCGGACCGGGCGCCCGCGTGATCAGGTTGAGTACGCCGCCGATCGCGTCGGTGCCGTAGAGCACCGAGGCCGGACCGCGCACCACTTCCACCGACTCGACGCTGTCCAGGTCGACCAGACCGGAGATCTCGCCGAAGTCGGTCTGTCGCCGCGGGTTGTTCATGCGCAGACCGTTCTCGAGGAAGAGCACGCGCAGGCCGCGCACGCCGCGAATCACCGGTCGGGCCTGGTTGGGACCGACGCCCTGGACGTCCACGCCCGGCTGGTCGCGCAGGAGCTCGACGGCGTTGTCGGATTGCCGGCGCTCGATCTCCTCGCCGCGGAACACGCTGACCGGCGTCGACAGCTCGAACGGATCGGCTTCCGAGCCGGTCGCGGTTACGGTGGTGACGGCGAAAAACGAGACCTCGGCCGCGCCGCCGTCCTCCTCCATCGTGGTGGCGGAGTCGACGGTTTCGGGAGCGTCGGCGGCCTCGTTCGTCTCGGCCCGGATCGCCGGGCTGGCGGCGAGAGAGACCGAAAGAGCGATCGCAAGCATCATCTTGATAGGCATGGTGGTTTCCTTCTGCATCAGACCGGCAGGCCGCAAGGCGGCGCCGGCCGCGAGGTCGATCTTCTGGTGAAAGCTCGGCACGGGTTGGTGCAGTCTTTCAAGAGACATTTGAATCCCCTTTCCTTCTCGAGCGTTCCGGGAACGCCGGTGGCGCGCGCGCCATCGAGCGCCCGCGGTTCGGAGGTCGAGCTCTAGGAAAGGGCCGGCGGCGGCCGGCAGGCGAGGATCGGCAGCGAGCCGAGAAGCGGCCCGCCCGAGGAACGGCTGGCGAGTGTCAGAGCTCTCGCGGCCGGACGGAAAGCGGCGGCGGCGCGGATCGCGACGGCGAAGCCCAGCGTGAGCGCGAGCGTCGCGCCCAGCGAGACGGTCGCGGGCAGAGCGAACACCCAGCCGAGGTCCGGTGCGCCGGTGATGTCGCCGGCCGGCGCCACCGGCACCTGGACGTGCAGTAGGAGGGCCACGAGCCAGAAGACACCGGCTCGCCGGCCTCCGAGCAGCCGGTAGCCGCGCATCCGAAGCCGCCAGAGACCGGCAACCAGGAAGGCGCTCAGCAGCCACTTGACCGCCACCACCGGCTCGAGCACGCTCTGGTCGATCAGGTGCTGCCAGAAGAGGCGGAGGTGGAAGAGCACCAGAACCAGCGCGACCGCGGGCAGCAAAGCCCTGACGGCGAGTCCACGCGCACGGTCTGTTGGGGCGGCTCCCCTGCCCTTGAAAAGCCTCACGACGGTCCGATGGTAGCACCGCGAGCGGACGGCTCGGCCACCCCGAAGGGTGGTGCCGCCCTGCAGACCGCGTGCTAGATAATCAGGCGGTCATGCAACCTTTAAAGCAAACGTCCGCAGCTCCCAGCAGCCGCCTCCGGATGCTCGACGGCAACGAGGCGGCGGCCTCGATCGCCTACCGGTTGAGCGAGGTCATCGCCATCTACCCGATCACCCCCGCCTCTCCGATGGGGGAGCTCTCCGACGCCTGGGCGGCCGAAGGGCGGCCCAATATCTGGTCGACCGTCCCGGACGTGGTCGAGATGCAGTCGGAGGCCGGCGCCGCCGGCGCGGTGCACGGCGCCCTCCAGGCGGGAGCCCTGGCCACCACTTTCACCGCATCGCAGGGCCTGCTGCTGATGCTCCCCAACATGTACAAGATCGCCGGCGAGCTGACGCCCTTTGTGCTACACGTCTCGGCGCGCACCCTGGCGACGCACGCCCTCTCCATCTTCGGCGACCACTCGGACGTGATGGCTGCCCGCGGTACCGGCTTCGCCATGCTGGCCTCCGCGTCCGTCCAGGAGGCTCACGACATGGCGCTCGTCAGCCATCTCGCCAGCCTCGAGAGCCGGGTGCCCTTTCTCCACTTCTTCGACGGCTTCCGCACTTCGCACGAGGTGAACCGCGTCGAGCTGGTGACGGACGACGAGCTGCGGCAGCTGGTCGATTCGAGCCGCATCGAGGCGCACCGGCTGCGCGCCCTGACACCCGACCGGCCGCAGATCCGCGGCACCGCGCAGAATCCCGACGCTTTCTTCCAGGCCCGTGAGGCGTCGAACCTGTTCTACGACGCCTGCCCGGAGATCGTCCAGCGAGCGATGGGCCAGCTGGTGGAGATCGGCGGACGCGAGTACCACCTGTTCGACTACCACGGCCATCCGGAAGCCGAGCGGGCGATCGTGCTGATGGGCTCCGCCGCCGAGACCGCGCGCGAGACCGTCGACTACCTGAACGCGGCCGGCGAGCGGGTCGGTCTGCTCCAGGTCCGGCTGCTGCGGCCGTTCTCGGCCGAAGCCTTCAGCGCGGCCCTGCCGAAGAGCGTGCGCAAGGTCGCCGTGCTCGACCGCACCAAGGAGCCGGGCGCGCCCGCGGACCCGCTCTTCCAGGACGCCCTCACCGCGCTGCATGCGTCTCGACGCCTCGAGGGCATCGAGCTGGTCGGCGGACGCTACGGGCTGGCCTCCAAGGAGTTCAACCCGGCCTGCGTCAAGGCGATCTTCGACGAGCTGAGCGCCGACCGGAGTCGGGAGCGCTTCACCGTCGGCATCGTCGACGACGTCACCCATCTGTCGCTCGACGTCGACCGCGAGTTCGACATCGAGCCGCCCGAGCGAGTGCGCGCCCTCTTCTACGGCCTCGGCTCCGACGGCACGGTGAGCGCCAACAAGAACTCGATCAAGATCATCGGCGAGCAGACCGGGCGTCATGCCCAGGGCTACTTTGTCTACGACTCCAAGAAGGCGGGAGCGGTCACCATCTCGCATCTCCGCTTCGGCGACGATCCCATTCACTCGACCTATCTGATCGGCGCCGCCAGCTTCGTGGCGTGTCACCAGTGGGACTTTCTCGATCGCTTCGACATCGCCGAGCACGCCGAGCGGGGCGCCACCCTGCTCCTCAACTCCCCCTATCCGCCCGACCAGGTGTGGGACCGTCTGCCGCGCGAGCTCCAGGCGGCGATCCTCGAAAAGGAGCTGCGGATCTTCGTGGTCGACGCCGACCGCGTCGCCCGCGAAGCGGGCCTGGGCGGCCGCATCAATACCGTGATGCAGACCTGCTTCTTCGCTCTCGCCAAGGTGATGCCGGTCGACGAGGCGATCGCCGAGATCAAGGCCGCGATCGAGAAAAGCTACGGCCGCCGCGGACCCGAGCTGGTCGCGCGCAATCACGCCGCGGTGGACCAGGCGGTCGCCGGCCTCTCCCAGGTCGAGCTTCCGGACACCGTGACCGCGACGCGATCTCGGCCGCCCGTGGTCTCCGACCGTGCGCCCGACTTCGTGCAGAAGATGACCGCCGTACTGATGGCGGGCAAGGGCGACCTGCTGCCGGTGAGCGCCTTCCCGGTCGACGGCACCTGGCCGGTCGGCACCACGCAGTGGGAGAAGCGCAACATCGCCGCCGAGATTCCCCTCTGGGACGAGGGCATCTGCATCCAGTGCAATCAGTGCGCGCTGGTCTGCCCGCACGCGGCAATCCGCACCAAGGTCTACGACCACTCCGAGCTCGACGGCGCGCCGGCCTCCTTCCAGTCGAGCACCTACAAGGCGGCGGAGCTCAAGGGGCTCGCCTACACCGTGCAGGTGGCGCCCGAAGACTGCACCGGCTGCTCGCTGTGCGTGGAGATCTGCCCGGCCAAGGACCGCACCAACCCACGCCACAAGGCGATCGACATGGCGCCGCAGCGGCCGGTACGAGAGCGCGAGCGCGAGAAGTACGAGTTCTTCCTCGGGCTGCCCGAGCTCGATCGCGAGCGGGTCACCCGCCTCGACGCCAAGGGCTCGCAGCTCCTCCAGCCCCTCTTCGAGTACTCGGGCGCCTGCGCCGGATGCGGCGAGACGCCCTACTACAAGCTGCTTACCCAGCTCTTCGGCGATCGCCTGCTGATCGCCAACGCCACAGGGTGCTCGTCGATCTACGGCGGCAACCTGCCGACCACGCCGTTCACCACCAACGCCGACGGCCGCGGACCGGCCTGGGCGAACTCGCTGTTCGAGGACAACGCCGAGTTCGGCCTGGGCTACCGGCTGGCGGTCGATTCGCTCGGGCGCGAGGCGAGGGCCCTGCTCGAACGGCTGAAGCCCGACATGGACTGGCAAGCGATTCTGGCTGCCGACCAGAGCGAGGAGCCCGGCATCAACGCGCAAAGAGCCCGGGTCGCCGAACTGGTCGAGCGACTCGCGGCCTCGAGCGACCCGGCGGCGCGCCGGCTCACGACGATTGCCGACTACCTGGTCAAGAAGAGCGTCTGGCTGGTGGGCGGCGACGGCTGGGCCTACGACATCGGCTACGGCGGACTCGACCACGTGCTCGCCCTCGGCCGCGACGTCAACGTGCTGGTGCTCGACACCCAGGTCTACTCCAATACCGGCGGCCAGCAGTCGAAGGCGACGCCACTCGGAGCCGCCGCCAAGTTCGCGATCAAGGGCAAGGAGAGCCCGCAGAAGGATCTGGGAATGGAGGCGATGAGCTACGGCCAGGTCTACGTCGCCCAGATCGCCTTCGGCGCCGACATGAACCAGACGGTGAAGGCCTTCCGCGAGGCCGAGGCCTTCCGCGGTCCGTCGCTGGTCATCGCCTACAGCCCGTGCGTCGCCCACGGCTACGACCTGCGTTTCGGCGGCGAGCACCAGAAGCTGCTGGTCCAGACCGGGCTCTGGCCGCTCTATCGCTTCGAC
>JAHEKO010000277.1 GCA_024638355.1 Acidobacteriota bacterium | reverse complement strand
GGTGCCGTCGAGGAAGTCTTCGGGCAGCTTCTCGCGCCGAGCGGTGACGACGGCGCTGAAGTTGGCGAGCGAGCCGCCGGTGGTCAGGAAGCCGCCCGCCTCGGTCGGAAAACCGACCATTCGCTTGAGCCAGTGGACGACGTTGATCTCGAGCTGGACCAGCCCCGGCGCCGCGGCGAAGACGGTGACGTAGCGGTTCAGGCTGTCGGCGATCAGGTCGCCGACCGCGGCGTGGAAGAGCCCGCCGCCCGGAATGTAGGCGACGAAACCGGGACCGGCGGTATTGAAGCTACGGCCCGCCAGGCGGTCGAAGACGAGGTCGAGCAGCTCTTCGTAGGGCGCGCCCTTCTCGGGCAGGTCGACTTCGGCCACCGAGCGTGCGAGGTCGGCTCCGCCCTCGACGTTCAGCGACGGCTGCTCGGGCAGCGACTCGACGTGGGCGACGATGCGCTCCAACGCCGCGTTTGCGAGCCGCCGCATCTCGGCGGCCGAGAGCTCCAACGGATGCAGCTCGGACGCGTCGCTCACGCCGAGCAACCTAGCAGACTCGCGCCTCCTCGGAGCTCGCCTGTCTCGGCGTCGATATGAACTTCGCGGCGGGGTTTCACGTAGAGTCGGGTATGCGCGAGATGAGGATTCACTACGCTCTTGGGATCGCGGCGGCGGCGCTCTGGGCGGTCGCGCCGCTCGCGGCGCAGAATCGAGGAGACTGCCAGGGCAAGCAGCCCGAGAGCTGGTCGATCGCGATCGCCGCGGCCGACGAGCCGGGCGAGCGGATGATCGTCAGCGGGCGGGTGCTGCGGGCCGGCGAGCCGGTGGCCGGCGCCACCGTGTTCGTCTTCCAGACCGACGCCGAGGGCTACTACTCGCCGGGCGGCATGGACGAGTCGAACGCCCGGCTCTGCGGCCTGATGCTCACCGATGCCGAGGGCCGCTATCGTTTCGAGAGCGTCCGCCCCGGCCACTACGCCACCGGCGGCCCGCCGGCGCACGTTCACTATCGGGTCTGGGGCGATGGCTTCGGCCGCCAGGGCTTCACCCTCAACTTCGAGGGCGACCCGCTGCTGGGTGAGCGCGGCCGCGACGCGGCCGACCATCCGACCTGGGCCACGATCCGCCCCGTCGAGATCGGCGAAGACGGCGTCCAGTACGTGGTCCGCGACCTTCAGCTGCGCTAGCCGCGCTAGCCGTTGGCCTTGAGCTCGGCGACGATCATGCGGATCTGTTGATCGGGCTCGTCCATCAGCTGGAGGCTCGCCGCGCCGGGGTGGCCGCCACCGCCGTAGCGGGCGGCGATCTCGCCGAGGTTGGAGCGGCAGGTGCGGTTGACGATGCTGTGACCGAGCGACAGGGCAACCCGTTCGCTGTCGGGGTCGAGCTGGGCGCGCAGCGCGACGTTGATCCGAGGGAAGAGGGCAAACACCAGGAAGCGGTTGCCGACCGGCACCTCGTCGAGAGAGCGGAAGTCGGTCAGCAGCACGTTGCCGTGGATCTCGCTGTGAGCCTGCAGGGCGGTGTGCAGGTCGACGTCGTCGAGCTCGAGCCGGTCGCAGCGTCGAGCGACCTCGGGGTGCTCGAGCACGTGGCCGATCGGCTCGCCGGCGGCCAGAAGCCGGTAGACGATACGGAAATAGTCGTCGATCGGGCCGAGGCCGCTGCGCCGATCGAGCGTGAAGCCGAGCTTGATATAGCCCGCGGGGTCGAGGATGTCGTCGAGGCTCAAGTCGGCCGAGTCGAGGCGGTCGGTCTCGCGCACCAGCTCCTCGTACTGCGGCATGGCCGCACGACCGCCGTAGTAGTCGTAGACCAGCCGGGCGGCGGAGGGCGCCCGGCCGAACGCGCCTTCGAAGGCACAGGTGGGCGGCGTGGCGCTGGTGTGCAGATGGTGGTCGAACCAGAGCGAACAGCCTTCTCGGAAGGGGAGATTGGCGAGGATGTCGCCGCTGCCGACCGCAATGTCTCCGTCGGCGATCTCCTGCGGATGGGCGAGCAGCAGGCCGTCGATACTTTCGTTCTCGGCGATCAGCACGGCGCAGGCCAGACCGTCGAGATCCGCTCGCGTTACGAGTCGCATCGCGCCATCTCCGAGTCGATCGTACGCTCGTCCCGTAGCGCCGACTATGCAGCCTGCCGCTAGGCTTCCGCTGGACCGGCTAGCCGAGCTCGGCGATCACCGGAGCGTGATCGGAGGCGGTGAGACCCTCTTTCTTCTTGCGGTAGTCACGGTCGGTCTCGACCGAGCGCGTGCGCTCGAGCACCTCGCGGGTGCCGAGCAGGAAGTCGATGCGCAAGCCCATCCCGCGGTGGAAGGCGCCGCCGCGATAGTCCCACCACGAGAAGACCTGCTCGTCGGGATGGAGCTCGCGGAAGAGGTCGTGGAGGCCCCAGTCGAGGAGCCGGCGAAGGCGCCGGCGCTCCTCGTCGGTGTGGAAGATCTTGCCGCTCAGCTCCTTCTCGTTCCAGCTGTCGATCGGGGCGGGGCAGATGTTGAAGTCGCCGCAGAGCACGGCCGGCGAGCCGGGGTCGTGCGCGCTCTCGAAGTAGCCGGCGAGAGCGTCCAGCCAGGCGAGCTTGCGCGGATAGTCGTCGTGCTCCAGGTGTTTGCCGTTGGGACAGTAGACGGTCGTGAACGATAGGCCGTGGCTCTCGACGGTCAGCAGGCGTGCTCCCATCTCCTCCTGGCCGGGAAGCCCGCTCTGGCGCACCTCGATCGAGTCGCGACTCAACACCGCGACGCCGTTCCAGGCTTTCTGCCCGAGGGTGGCGGCGTGGTACCCGCGCTCCTCGAAGGCGTCGCTCGGGAACTGATCGTCCGTCGACTTGAGCTCCTGCAGGCCGACCAGATCGGGCTGACGCGCCTCGAGCCAGTGCAGAACGAAGTCCAGCCGGGCTCGCAGCCCGTTGATGTTCCAGGTGGCGATCCGCATGCCGGGAAGCTTATCCAGAAAACCGGGCGAAACCGAGCGGCGGCAAGTGGCGGCCAACCGCCGTTTTTTGCCCCGTGGAGCCACCGTTTTTTCGGCGACGCACCGTTCGACAGTCTGGTCGCGCGACGCTACGGAGTCCCGGGAGATCTCCTGGTCGACACCTGCAAGCCCCTTTATTTGAGAATTTAGGAACGAGAGGCCGCTTTCGGCCGAGACCGCCCCGATCCATAAGAGAGGCCGACATATAGACGAATGCGCATGGTACCCACCTTGCTGTTCAGGAGGCGCGAGGTCGAGAAAATGAAGGCCATGAAGAGAGCTTGGGTCACCGGTGTGTTTCTTCTGATTCCGTTACAGGGACCGTTCGCCGGCCCCGCGGACCGGGGCGGCCAGATCGACGGAAGCGTCGGGGAGACCGCGCTGGTCGCAGCGGACGCGCCGTCCGCTGTGCGGAGCCCGATCGCGCGCCGCGCCGCTGTGCTGTCCAACGAGGGCTTCGTCTGGAGCGTCAGCCCGACGCATTCGACCGCGCACCTGAGCTCGATCGCCGACCACCGAGAGACCGACGGCTACTCCTGGAGTGTGCCGACCGTCGTCGCGAGGCAGGTTGCCGATCCGATCAAGTAGAGGAAGCCGCGTGAATTGGAAACGAATGCAGAAGATCTGGGCGGGCGAGGAGCCGCGCTCCAGCCAGCGCTACCGGACCACCGACCTGGCGGTTGAATTCCCGATCGGCGCCGCGGTGGTCGACGTCAGCGATTCCGGCATGGGTATCGAGTCGAGCCACCAGCTGCGCGTCGGCGCCAGCTACGTCTTCCGGGTGCAGGTCGGCGAGGAGAGCTTCGGCATGCCCGGCAAGGTCGAGTGGTGCCGCTTCGCCGGCTCCAACGGCACCAAGGGAGCCGATCCCGCCGCGGTCTACAAGGCCGGAGTCTCTTTCGCGTCGGGTCCTGCCAAGCAGAGCTGGTCGTCGGCCCTGGAGCGCCTGGTCGAGGCCGGAATCGAGCCGCTAGCCGTCCAGTCGGCCGTCTGACCCGACCCTCGCTAGGCGTAGCGGATCCAACGCCAGATCTCCGGCAGCGACGGCTTCTTGCCGTACATCAAGATTCCGACACGATAGACGCGCGCCGAGACCCAGATCATTCCCCAGGTCACGCCGATGGTCAGCACGTAGCCCAGCGCCACCTGCCACCAGGGCGGCGCCTTCACGGCCAATCGCAGCAGCATCAGGAGCGGCGTGAAGACGGGAATCAGCGAGCTCACGACCGACAGGGTCGAGTCCGGGTCGTTGAGCACCATCCAGAAGAGCAGCATCGGCGCCACCACGAAGACCGCGCCGATGCTCGTGAACTGCTGCGCCTCCTGGATGTTGTTGAACGCGGCCCCGACCGAGCCGTAGAAGCTCGAGAAGAGGAAGAAACCGAGCACGAAGAAGGCGAAGAAATGGACGACGAGCGAAGGCGCGAGGGTCGGAACCTCGAAGCGACCGTCGAGCCAGCTCATTCGCGCCACCACCTGGGGCAGCGTGAGCAGGGCTAGGGTGCCGAGCCAGATGACGAGTTGGGTAAGGGCGACACAGCAGATCCCGGCGAGCTTGCCCGCCATCAGCTCGACCGGCCGGGTGGTCGCGACGATCACCTCGACGATGCGCGAGCTCTTCTCCTCGAGCACGCCGAGCATCACCTGCTGGCCGTAGACCAGGATCGCGAAGTAGAGCAGAAAGAAGAGGAGATAGGCGAGCACCACGCCGGTGGCCGCCTGCTCCTCACGGCTGCCGGCCTCGGTGACCCGCAAGGTGGCGAGGTCGACCGATCGGCCCAGCCGCTCGATCTCGTCGGGATCGAGGCCGGCCTCGGCGAGCCGGAAGGCGCGGATGATGCGCGAGGCGGCGCGCGTCAGGAGCTCCTGGGTCACGAAGTTCGAGACGCTTTCGGCGTGATACTCGACGCGGTCTTCCGCCAGCCCGTTCTCGCTGATCCAGAGCCAGGCGTCGATATCGCCGGCCAGAACCCGGCGGTCCAACCCGGCCCGCTGTTCGGCCAGGTCCGCCGCCGGCGCCTCCAGAATGGGCACGAATCCCTGGAGCTTCTCCTCCAGGGCCGCGGCTTCGGCTCCGGGCAGGGCCTCCTCGATCTGCTCCGTCAGGCGCTCGAGCCGGGCCGACTCGGTCAGCTCCGCGACCAGCCGCTCGCCAATCTGGCCGGTCGTGTCGACGATGACCATGCGATGGGCGCTCGTGGTTCGGGTCAGGAGCAGCGCCGTAAGCACCAGCACGGCGCCCATGAACAGCGGCAGGCCGACCGTGGCGATCCAGAAGCTCTTGGTGCGGATCCGCGCGAGGTACTCGCGAGCGGCGATCACGCGGAGGTTGTCAAGTCGCATCGCGCACCGATCCGATGAAGATCTCCTCCAGGCTCGGCTCCTCGGAGCGGAATTCCCGCACGGCGAGAAAGCCGACCAGTTCGCGCAGCACTTCGGCGCCCTCGACTCCGGGAGCGAGTATGAGCTTGATCGCGTCGTCGTGCCGCACGGCGCTCTCGACGCCGGCGACGTCCGCGGCGCGCTCGACCTCGCCGGTCGCCACCAATCGGTAGGCGTTGCTGCCATGACGCCGCTTGATCTCGTCGAGGGGTCCGGAGAGGATGGCGCGGCCGCCCGAGATCA
>JAHEKO010000276.1 GCA_024638355.1 Acidobacteriota bacterium | reverse complement strand
CTGAATGTGAGACGGCCGGTTTCACTACTCGCTCCGCGGGGGCCAAGTGACCAGATACAGCGCCCCGCATCCTTGCTTCCGATCCGCGAGCCCGATAGGCCCCGCGAGAAATGGTGTATTGCTCGACCGAAGTACTACTAGGGTCTCAATCTCCCGATGTAGGTCTTCATTCGTTCAAAAAGACGCGACAGAGTCGTGTCATTGTAGCTTACGAGGTCATGCGGTGTCAACAGTTGTCACCCAACTAAGCGCCGCAGAATCAGTGACTTAAGTCACACTCAGGAGTCCCACGGCAAGGAGTGACGGCGCGCCTGGCGGGCGCCCTCAAGGCACGATGATGGTGTCCCCGGGCTCGAGCACGAGATTGTCATCCGGCCGCTTGCCCGAGGCGATGGCGTCGAGGTTGACTTGCCACCGCTTGTCGACGCCGTTGATCTTGCGCAAGACCACGATTCCCTTGGTGCGCGCGAACTCGGTCAACCCCCCGGCCATCGCCAGAGCCTGCATCACGTTGGTCGGCTGCAGGATGTCGAACGCGCCCGGCTCTTTGACCTGCCCGAGAATGAAGACCTTGCGGGAATTCACCTGGGTCACCAATACGGAAACCGAAGGCGCGGTCACGAAGCTCGTGTAGCGCTCGGTGAGGAGGCTCTGGACCTCGAGCGGCGTCAGGCCGGCCACCTGCACCTCGCCGACGAGCGGCACCGAGATCCGGCCATCCGGCCGGACCGGCACCTCTGCTTGCAGGTCTTCGTTCTTCCAGACCGACACCTGGAGCATGTCGCCGACGCCGATGATGTAGCTGCTGCCGACCGCGTCCTGCGGCCACGCTGCGCCCGCCGCGAGAAGAGCGAGCAGCCCCAGGGCGAGTCCGGAGAGGTGACTTCGAAAGGTGCTATTCATCGAATTTTCGTTGTATTCGAATGCGTGCAAGGCGCTTGTCAATATGCTGAATCAGGCTACAGATGTGCTAACCTCCGGTCAAGGTTATAGAATTCCGCAACGGTCGGGCACGATTGGCGGACGCATTCGGGGGGCAGCGAAGCTAGCGAGGGGAGAGGCTCAGAGCTCATCCCGGAGCCGCCAACGGTGGCTCCGATCCTTTTTGGTGGTCATGCGATGCACTGGAGAGAACTTGAAGAACCGACTTCATAGCGGTAGGTGCGCCGCGGCGCTACTCGCGCTCTTCGCGGTCGCGAGCGCGGCGGACGCTCAAAGGCGCCTGACGTTCAACCCCTACCTTTTCCTGGAGCAGACGTACACCACCAACGCGCGCTTTCGGCCGGTCGACGAGGAAGCCGACTGGTTCACCCGAGCGGCGGTCGTCTTCCCGCTGACCTACGACATGGACCGCAAGGGGAGCTTTTTCGCCTCTTACAAGTTCTTCGTCGATCGTTTCCAGACCCTGGACGATCTGGACAGCGAAGGCCAGCAACTGGACCTCTCCTACTCCGTCAAGCCGAGCGAGCGCTCGAACTTCCGCATCGGCGCCTCGTGGGTCGAGCGCTCCGACCAGGGCGGAATCCGGAGCAATATCGTCGACGACATCTTCCTGACCCCGCGGCTGGAGAACCGGGTTTTTCGCATCGGCGCCGTCTACAGCCGCTGGCTGAGCCAGACGTGGCGTTTCCGCACGGGCCTTACCTACGCCGACTACGACTTCGACCGGGCGACCGCTGACCAGAACGACGTGATCTTCACCCAGGTACAGGGACGGGACGGGTGGATCTGGGACGTCAACCTGGGCAAGCGGCTCTCGGAGCGCACCACCACCGGCTTCGGCTACTCCTACAGCGACTTCACCCTCGATCCGATCCGGGGCGATTCGCAGTTCAGCCAGGAGGGCGACGAGCAGATCCAGAATCTCTACTGGTTCCTGCGCTACACGGTGGGGCCGTTGTGGCGGTACGAGCTGCGGCTCGGCTATTTCGACCGCCGCGGCACCGGTTCGGACGGGAACTCCCTCGAGCGAGACGGGTGGAACGCACGCGTCCTCGCCAACCGGACCTTCCGCAGAAGCTCGCTCGAGGTCTTCGCCGCCTACGCGCCGACCAGCGAGGGCCTGCAGCGAGGGACCTCGACGGTCACCTCGGTGGGCGTGGCGCTCCGCGACGCGACGCCCGGCCGCTGGGACTGGGAGCTGTTCGCGCGCGCCAGCAATCGCGATCCGGCCCTCGCGCCCCAGGCCGACATCGACATCGTCACGGGCGGCGGCTTCTTGCAGTGGAACCTGCAGCGCCTGCTGACGCTGCGGCTCACCTCCGTCTACACCGAGCAGACCTCCGACGACTTCTTCTCCAACCGGCAGGTGTGGCGAACGAGTCTGGGGCTCTACTGGTTCCCGCTCGGCAGGACCACGATCGGTGGCGCGCCGCCGGTGCCCTTCTCGGACTTCGAAGAGTAAGCTCGCCTCGGCATGCGCAGCGGCAGCCCGGTAGACGGGACGCTGTCGATCGAACTGGCGCCGCCCGGAAGCGCCGCGCCGTGGAACGACTTCGTCGGCCGCCACCCTCGAGGCACCTACTGCCATCTCTTCGAGTGGCGTGAGGTCGCCGAGGCATCGTACGGGCGCTCGTGCAACTACCTCGTGGCTCGCCGCGCCGGGGAGGTGGCCGGCGTGTTGCCACTGGTCTGGATGCCCGGGCGACTCGCCGGGCGGCGGCTGGTGTCGATGCCGTACCTCGACCTCGGAGGCCCCCTGGCCGAGGACGAGGCGGTCGAGGGCGCGCTGCTTCACGCCGCCCTCAACCTGGCCGAGGGCCTCGGCGCGCGTTCGATCGAGCTGCGCGAGAGCGCCAACCCCGGCGACGACGCCCAAACGGCGGGCCGCTACCGATTCGTGCTCGAGCTGCCCTCCGACCCCAAGGAGCTGTGGAAGGCGCTCGGCCCGAAGGTCCGCAACCAGGTCCGCAAGGCCGAGAAGTCGGGCGTAGAAACGTCACGCGTCGCACCCGAGCGGCTGCCCGAGTTCTACTCGGTCTTCAGCCGCAACATGCGTGATCTGGGCTCGCCGGTTCACTCGCAACGGTTTCTAGGCGAGATCTTCGATCGCTTCGCGGAGCGGGCGCACCTCTACCTCACCAGCGACGCCGACGGGCACGTGGTCGCCGGGGCCATCGGCATCTCTTTCGCCGGTGGACTGAGCGTGCCATGGGCTTCGGCGCTCCGCTCGGCGCGCCGCCTCTGCCCGAACCACTCGCTCTACTGGACGATTCTGGCGGCCGCCGTGCGCGATGGCGTCTCGAGCTTCGACTTCGGACGCTCGAGCACCGGTAGCGGTACGTATCGGTTCAAGAAGCAGTGGGGCGCGCGGCCAGTCCGCCTCGCCTGGCGCGAGCTCGACCGCAGCGGCTCCCACCCCGAGGCGGCAGGCCCCGCCTCCTCCACGCGGCGTGTCGTGGCGGGAGCCTGGAAGCGCCTGCCTCTGGGACTCGCCAACCGGCTCGGACCGCTGATCCGCGGACACCTGCCGCAGTGAGTCGGCTGCGGGCGCTGGCCCTCGTTCTTCTCGCCGCGATCTACTTCGCGGTGCCCAACGCCCGCCTCGACTTCACCCGCTTCAACTGTCACGACAGCGAGAGCTACCTGGCGCTCAGCTACTCGCTGACGCACGGCATGGGCTACACCCGCAGCCTGATTCCGGGCGACTACGTGCCGCACAAGATGTGGCCGCCGGGCCTGCCCGTGTTGCTGTCTCCGGCGACCGCCCTCGCCGGCGACGCGCTCGATTGGGCTCGGGTCAAGCGAGTGATGTCAACCCTCGGACTCGCGGGACTGATTCCGCTCTGGCTCTGGGTGCGCCGGCTCGCGGACGCTCGGGCCGCGGACGTCGCCGCGCTGGTGGTCGCGCTCAACCCGTTCTACTGGCACTTCAGCCACCAGGCGATGACCGAGGTCCCGCTCTTCATCTGGCTCATCGGCGGCCTCTGGCTCGTCGATCGGACGTGGTCCCGCCCGACGGTCTCGAAGGGCGAAGCGGCGCGACTCGGCCTGCTTCTGGGGCTCGGACTTCTGATCAAGGCCCACGTCGCTGGGCTGGCGCTCGCGCCCCTCGCCTATCTCGGCAGCCGCCGTGGCGACGCTCCGACGGGGAGATCGAAGGCCGCGAGCTGGGCTGTCTTCTGTCTGGCGCTGGCCCTCCCCTTCTGCCTCTGGCTCGCCCGCGGCTGGACGATCGAGGCCCCGGGAGCCGACGGCTACAGCCAGCTCGAACAGCTGCGCATGGCCGATCCGATGGACCCGACCAGCGAGATGCGCGGCCCCGGCGACGCGATCGGCTCGATGATCACCAACCTCCGCCGGTACGCCATCTATCACGTGCCCACGCAGGTGCTGCCCGGCCTCTGGCCGCCGCCGGTCTTCGCCTGGCGCGGCAGCGGCTGGCCGGCGCTGGCGCTGACGCTGCTCCTCGTGGGCGCCGCCTGGAACGCTCGGCGCGGCGGCCGCGCCGCCTTCCTGGTCGCCGGCTTCCTGGGCGCGCTCAACCTGATCTACGGCTTCGGCGGCTCGCCGCGCTTCTGGGTACCGGTCTCACTGCTGCTGCTGACCCTGGTGACGATCCGCTTGACGGCAGCGGTGCTTGGGCACGGGTCGAGCCGGCGCCGAATCCTGGGACTCGCCACCGCCGTCGCGCTGCTCGTCAACCTGGGCGCCTACATCTACGCCCACGAGCGCCACCCCTACAACCCGGGGGGCCCATGGGCGGAGCTGGCGGCCCTGTTCGACGGCGCCCGCGATTTGGAGAGCGCGGGCGTCCTCACGCCCAATCCGCACGCTTTCCAGCTCTGGACCGGAATACCGGCGCCGATGACGGTCGGGGAATCGACCTTCGAGCACATGGTCGCCCGCCTGGACGGTCGCGGGCCACAGCCGCCGGCGGAAGCCGCCCTCATCCTCCGGGCCGAGCCCTGGGGACTCTACGAGCTGGCCACCCCCACGCCGGGCGGCGAGCTCGTCGACGATCCGCCGGGCTACCCGATGGACTGGTGAGGGCTAGGGCGGCGAGAGGATTCGCGGCGCCGCCAGGGCGTCCGGATCGCGCGGCGGGGAACGAAGCTCGATCAGGCGCCTGCGCGCCGGAGGCGCCAGGCGGTCGAGGGTGGCGCCGACCCGCATCCTCAGCCGCCACAGGTCCGCCGGCTCCGCGCGGGTGAAGTCGAGCCGGCCGGCGTCCTGCGCGCCGCTCTGGGCGGCGGTCGCCTCCAGGCGCGTCTCGGCCAGCGCCAGCTCGCCCGCCCACCAGCGCGGCCGTCCGGAGGCGGCCGCCAGCAGGGTCAGATACTCGACGTCTTGCTGGCCTCGGCGGTAGGCCTTGAGTCGAACGCTCGGATACGGTCCCGAGCCGGGCTCCAGGCCGGGATAGAAGAGCGCCAGCGGGCTCGCCTTGCGCCACGATCCCGCCTTGCCGACCGTCTTCCAGGGCAGGACGCCGTGAGCGCCCACGCTCCACGCCCAGAGCGACCACGCGGCGGGCTGGACATTGGAGGTCTCGACCCGATTCGAGGTGCCGTAGTTGTAGACCACCTCGCCGTTGCGATCGCGGCGCTCCATCACCCTGCGCAGGTAGGGCGCGAAGCCGATGCCGACGACGTTCACGTCG
>JAHEKO010000275.1:3815-5607 GCA_024638355.1 Acidobacteriota bacterium | reverse complement strand
GACCCCGATCGCCGCGATCTTGATCCGCCCTCGGCGCGGTGCTACGCTGTCTACCCCGTCTTATGCGTGCACTCGAAGCGACGGCCAGCGTCCTCTTCCCCGACGCGCCCCCGGTGCACGACCACGTCAAGCAAGCTGGACCATAGGAGGCCCAACCGATGAGCCAGAATGACAGCCTGAAGCAGGAGTTGCTCGACACCGACGACGAGTACCGCCGCCTCTTCGAAGAGCACCAGAACTACGAGAGGCGGCTCGAAACGCTTCACCAGAAATCTTTCTTCTCCCAGGAGGACGAGCAGGAGGAGAAGCGGATCAAGCTTCAGAAGCTGCGCCTCAAGGACCGGATGCAGAGCATCCTGAGGAACCACCAGGAGGCCGGCGTCTCGGCCAACACGGTCTGATCGGCCGCCGGGGATCGCCCGGCCCCGAACCGCAGACCCGGAAACGACGGGTCGGCCTCGCCCGAGGTCGGCCCGCTCCCCTACAACTCACCGACACATGTCGTTCGCCAAGGAAGCGTGGCCCTTCGTGCTGCCGATTCTGGTCGTCGCCCTGGCGGCCGGCGTGCTGCGCCGCCCCGGTCTGGCCGCGGTCGCCCTCGGGCTCGGCTTCGCGACGCTCCTCTTCTTCCGCATTCCGGCGCGCGCCTCGGCCGCTCCCGCGGGCACGGTCCTGGCGGCGGCCAACGGCAAGATCACCAGCATCGCGCGCGTCACCGATCCCGACTTCGCTGCCGGTGACTTCCACCACGTGGTGACCTTCCTGTCGGTCTTCAACGTCCACGTTCAGAGGGCCCCGGTTTCGGGCGAGGTCGTGACGACCCACTACCGGCGCGGTCGCAAGGTGGCCGCGTTCCGCGAGGACGCCGGCGAGATCAACGAGAGCGTGACCTCGGTCATCCGCACCGACGCGGGCGAGACCTTCGCGGTGCGGCAGCTCGCCGGGCTCGTCGCCCGGCGGGTGGTCAGCTATCTCGAGGAAGGCGATCGCGTCGAGCGGGGCGAGTTGATCGGCGTGATCAAGTTCGGCTCGCGGGTCGACCTCTACCTACCGGCGAGCTATCGACTGCTGGTAGAAAAGGGCGAGACCGTTCGAGAGGGCGCAACGCCCGTCGCGACGGCCAAACACCTGATCGAAGAGCGACCGTGAATCGCATCGCGCTGTTGGGCACCTCGACCCTGGTGGGAACCGAGCTCAAGGACGAGCTCGGCCGCCGGCGCGACCTGTGGAGCGACCTGCGCCTGCTGACCTTCGAAGCCGACGATCAGGGCAGGGTCGCGGATCTCGACGGCGCGGCGACCTTCGTCCACCCGCTGAGCGCCGAGTCGCTCGCCGACGTGGATCTGGTCGTGCTGTCCGGAGAGAGCGCCTCCGAGCACGATCTGAATCGAGAGTTGCCGGGTGGAGTACCCCTGGTGGTGGTCTCTCCCGCCCAGCGGCTCGACGACGGCGTCGTCGTCGTCGACGGCGTCAATCTGGTAGACGGGCAGCTCCCCGACGCCGCCGTCGGCAGCCGCCTCCTGGTCAGCCCTCACCCCGGGGCGATCGCCCTCTCTCTCCTCCTGCATCCGCTGCGCGGCCTCGGCGTCGAGCGCGCCCACGGCCTGCTGGCGCTGCCTTCGTCGATGCGGGGCCAGGAGGGCCTCGACGAGCTGCTCGAGCAGAGCCGGCGCATCCTCAACTTCCAATCCGATCCGCCGCGCGAGGTGTTCGGCCACCAGCTCGCCTTCAACCTGCTGCCGGCCGCCCAGTCTCCGGAGGTCCTGCTGGGTGAGGTCGCCGCGGTCCTCGA
>JAHEKO010000275.1:0-3715 GCA_024638355.1 Acidobacteriota bacterium | reverse complement strand
TCGACCGGCCTCTCGGGCAGCATCCCCTCGCGCGCCAGGTACTCCTCCACCGCCAGCAGGTTGCCGTCGCCGGCGCGCTCGACCACCTGGAGCAGCTCCTCCATGGTCGTCACCTCCTCGAACTGCTCGTCGACGAACCAGTCGAGAAAGCGCAGGGCGATGTAGTTGGACTCCTCCTTGGAGATGTCCACGAGGCCATAGATCTGGCGCGTGACCTCCTTCTCCCAGTCGAGAGCCGCCTGCACCGCGTCGCTGGCCGACTCGAAGCGGCTGCGCGGCGCCGGAATCGCCGGGATGCCCAGCGGTCCGCCGGCGTCGACGATGAAGTTGACGAACTTCATCGCGTGCTCGCGCTCCTCTTCGGACTGGCGGTAGAAGAACCGCGCCAGGCCTCCGAGCCCCTCCTGGTCGAAGTAGGAGGCAATCTGGATGTATTGCATCGAGGCGCCCATCTCGTTGCCGACCTGCTGATTGAGCGCTTCGAAAAGCTTCTGTGAGCCGAGTGACATGTCGCTCCCTCCTCGGCCGGATTCCTACCACACCGACCGCGATTGCGCTACGAGGGCGGCGGGAAGGATTGCCTCCGCCTCGTTGTTATATTCGGCTACCCGGCTCGATCGATTCGCGCCGCCACGCCTCAAGAAGGAGACGAAAGCGCAATGGCCAGCGAAGACAGCGCCGACAAGGTCCACGACGTCCTGATTCTGGGCTCGGGACCCGCCGGCTTCACCGCCGCGCTCTACGCCGCGCGCGCCAACCTCGAGCCCGTCATGCTGGAAGGCAATCAACCCGGAGGCCAGCTGACGATCACGACGGACGTCGAGAACTTCCCGGGCTTTCCCGAGGGCATCCTCGGCCCCCAGCTCATGGACGACATGCGCAAGCAGGTGCAGAGGTTCGGCACCCAGTGCAAGTTCGAGGAGGCGACCGGAGTCGACTTCGGCAGCCGCCCCTTCAAGATCACCAGCGACGAGGGCAGCTACCTGGCGCGGACGGTGATCGTGGCCACCGGAGCGAGCGCCAAGCAGCTGGGACTCGAGTCGGAGGCGAAGCTGATGGGCTACGGCGTCTCCGCCTGCGCCACGTGCGACGGCTTCTTTTTCAAGGAGAAGGAGCTGGTCATCGTCGGCGGCGGAGACACCGCGATGGAAGAAGCGACCTACCTCACCAAGTTCGCGAGCAAGGTCACGGTCGTCCACCGCCGCGACGAGCTCCGGGCCTCAAAGATCATGCAGGAAAGGGCGATGAAGAACGACAAGATCGAGTTTCAGTGGAACAAGACGGTCGAGGAGATCCTCGGCAGCCGGGAGGACGGCATTCGCGGCGTGAAGCTGCGCGACACCCGGACCGACGAGACCTCGGAGTTCCCCTGCGAGGGAGTGTTCATCGCCATCGGCCACCAGCCCAACACGGGGATCTTCGAGGGCCAGCTCGAGATGAACGACGTCGGCTACATCCTGGCCGACGAGCCGAGCACCCGCACCAACGTCGAAGGCGTTTTCGCCGCCGGCGACGTGGTCGATCCGACCTACCGCCAGGCGGTCACCGCCGCCGGCAGCGGCTGCAAGGCGGCGATCGACGCCGAGCGCTGGCTGGAGGCGCAGGACTGATGGCCAAACCGAAGACCCTGGGCGAGCTGCGCGCCGCCGGCTACCGCTCACGCACCGTCAAGCACGAGATTCGCGACAATCTGCGCCGCCAGCTCGCCGCCGGCGAGACGCTCTTTCCGGGCATCCTCGGCTACGAGCGCACGGTGATCCCCGGCGTCGTCAACGCCCTGCTGGCCAAGCACGATTTCATCCTGCTCGGGCTGCGCGGCCAGGCCAAGAGTCGCCTCCTGCGCTCCCTGGTCGACCTCCTCGACCCCGAGATTCCGGTCCTGGAGGACACCGAGCTCAACGACGACCCGCTCGATCCGGTGTCGACTCTCGGGCAGCGGATGGTCGCCGAGGCGGGTGACGACGCGCCGATCGAGTGGCTGCCGCGAGAGATGCGCTACAGCGAGAAGCTGGCGACGCCGGATGTCTCGATCGCGGATCTCCTGGGCGACATCGACCCGATCAAGGCCGCGCACCGAAAGCTCACCTACGCCGACCCCGAGGTCATTCACTTCGGCATCGTGCCGCGCACCAACCGCGGCATCTTCGCGATCAACGAGATCCCCGATCTCGTGCCCCGCATCCAGGTCGGCCTGCTCAACCTGCTCGAGGAGCGCGACCTGCAGATTCGCGGCTTTCCGGTGCGCATCCCGCTCGACATCCTGATGGTGTTCTCAGCCAATCCCGAGGACTACACCAACCGCGGCTCGATCATCACGCCGCTCAAGGACCGGATCTCTTCGCAGATCCTCACCCACTATCCGGACGCCGTCGAAACCGCGCAGGAGATCACCGGCCAGGAAGCCTGGCTCGACCGCGAAGGCGCGGTCGTCATTCCGCCGGAGTTCAGGCGCCTGGTCGAAGAGATCACCTTCGCCGCGCGCGAGAGCGAGCTGGTCGATCAGACCTCCGGGGTCAGCGCTCGCGTCTCCATCTCGGCGCTGGAGCTGCTGATGTCGAACCTCGAGCGGCGGGCTCTCGCCACCGGCGAGGAGCACGTCTACCCGCGGCTGTGCGATCTCCACATGGTGCTTCCCGCCCTCACCGGCAAGGTCGAGATGGTCTACGAGGGCGAGCAGAAGGGGGTCGAGGTGGTGGCCCGCCAGATCATCGGCGAGGCGGTGCGCAAGCTGTTCGAAGAGCACTACCCGGCGGTCGGCCGCGAGGTCGGCACCGGCGGCGAGGACGACACCGGGCCCTACTCCCCGATCGTCGCCTGGTTCGCGGCCGGGAACGAGCTCGCGATCTCCGACGAGCAGACCTTCGCCGAGTACCGGCGAGCGCTCGAGTCGGTGGACGGGCTGATGTCGCTCGCCGAAGGGCACGCCCGGGAGCCGCACGAGCGCGCCCTTCACGCCGAGCTCATCCTCGAGGGCCTGCACCAGAGCCTCAAGCTCGGCCGCGAAGACATCGACAGCGGCATCACCTACAAGGAGCTGGTGAAGCTCCAGCTCCTCAAGCCCCACCGCGGCTCGACGCGCGAGGTGAATTAAGTCGCGCCATCGCTACTTCCACCTCGACCCTGAGGTCCTCCGGTCGCTCATGGCCGGCCTGGACCTCATGCGCCTCTTCAATCAGCTCCTCCTGGCGTCGGGCGGCGACGTCGAGGAGACGATGGAGTGGATGCGCTATCTGCAGGAGCAGGGCTACATCGGCGAGGGCATCGATCTCGACGCCTTTTTCGACGAGCTCGAGCAGAACCGGATGATCGAGCGCGACGGCGACGGCAGCCTGTCGCTGTCGGCTACCGGCGAGCGGCGGATCCGCCGCAGCGCGTTCGAAGAGATCTTCTCCAACCTGGCCAAGGGCGGCATCGGCTACCACGCCGTGCGCGCCGAGGGTGAAGGCGTCGAGCAGCTGCCCGAGCGCCGGCCCTACCGCTTCGGCGACGATCTGCATCGCATCGATTCGACCGCCTCGGTGCACAACGCCCTCAAGCGAACGATGGGCGAGCTCGACTTCGCCGAAGACGATCTCGAGGTCTACGAGACCGAGCACCTGTCGGCCTGCGCCACCGTGGTGGCGATCGACATCAGCCACTCCATGATCCTCTACGGCGAGGATCGGATCACCCCGGCCAAGAAGGTGGCGCTGGCGCTCACCGAGCTGATCACCAC
>JAHEKO010000274.1 GCA_024638355.1 Acidobacteriota bacterium | reverse complement strand
TGGCTGGGGCGGGAGGATTCGAACCTCCGAATGCCGGATCCAAAGTCCGGTGCCTTAACCACTTGGCGACGCCCCAACGGTCTGTACGCCGCCCTAATCTATCGCCCTACGAGCTCCAAAACGAGTCCCGGAGGTGCAGCTCGGTCACCTCTTCGAGGCTCTTGTTCTTCGCCTCGGCCGGCGGCTCCTCTTCGGCCTCCACGGGCGGAGTCGCGGGCTCGGGGCTCGCGGCGACCTCGGCGACCTCGGCGACCGCGACCTCGGCGACCTCGCTGCCGTTGTCGCTGCGGCCGGCGTCGGCCCGCCGCTCTTCGCCGCCTTCGCCGCGCAGGATCCGCTCGTAGTCCGTGAGGATCAGACCCTCGATCATCTGGCGGGTCTCGTTGTTGAGCGGATGGGCGACGTCCTTGAACTTGCCGTTCTTCTTGCGCCGGCTGGGCATGCTGATGAACAGGCCGTCCCTTCCCTTGATGACCTTGATGTCGTTCACCATGAAGCAGTTGTCGATCACGATCGAGACGAACGCCTTGAGCTTCTCCTCCTCGATCGGGAAGACCTTGATCTCGGTCACTTCCATCGGCCTAGTCCTCCAGAGAACGTCCACATGAAGCAGATTCGACGCGACCGAGCGTGCGAGACCTCGCCACGATAGTGCCATCCGGCAACCTGGCCTCCAAGTCGCGAACGGACGTTGTGTGATCGAAGAAAGCGAAAAGACTCGCGCCCGTGCCCGACAGGCGAACGGCGCTGGCGCCCGCGTCGAACAACGATTCGTACACCTCCCCCAGCAAAGGAACCCAGCCCAGGACCACCGCCTCCATATCGTTGTGACCGCGAACGGCCGCAGCGTTTTTGACACTCCCACCCTGAGCGAGCTCGATAATGCTAGAAGGGAGGGGATTGGGTGTCAAATCGCGTAATCTCGCGAACGCCTCGGCGGTCGAGACCGAAACCGGTGGAGTGACCACCCAGACCTCGGTCTCGGGGATGTCGGGCAGCGGGATGACTTCGTCGCCGCGCCCGAAGCCGAGCGCCGTGCCTCCGACCAGGAAGAAGGGCACGTCGGCGCCGAGGGTACGCGCCGCCGCCCACAGCCCGGCCGGCGACGCCCGGCGGAATCGCGTGTCGAGAACGCGCAGAACGGTCGCCGCGTTGCTGCTGCCGCCGCCCAGTCCACCCCCCGCGGGCACGCGCTTGCGCAGCTCGATGCGCACCCCCGCCGCCGGCGGCCAGCGCTCGAAATAGAGCCGCGCGGCGCGCAGAGCCAGATTCTCGGGTCCCGACGGCGCCCGCCCTTCGACCACCCGGAGGCTCAGTTCGCTCCCGGTCACCTCGATCCGCACCAGGTCGTGGAGCGCGATCGACTGAAAGAGCGTACGCAGCTCGTGATAGCCGTCAGCTCGCCGGCCGATCACCTGCAGATGCAGGTTGATCTTGGCGTAGCTCCGGAACTCGCCATTCATCGCATTCGACCCGAGAATACCCGGCCGGAGGCTCCAACACCTCGGCTCCCGGTGAGAGCGGCTCGACCACGCTCTCCCGCCAGCGAAACTGCGAGCCGTCCCGTTGCGACAGCACGCCGCCCCCGGGCTGGGCAAGCCACCAGAGGGAAGGCTCGCCGGCACGCCACAGAGTCCAGGCCAGCGGCCGGCCGGCCTCCATTCGCGCGGTCCAGCGCCGCCCG
The DNA here is from genome assembly GCA_024638355.1 of Acidobacteriota bacterium. Lineage (GTDB taxonomy): Bacteria > Acidobacteriota > Thermoanaerobaculia > Multivoradales > JAHEKO01 > JAHEKO01. The sequence continues at coordinate 3,957 of JAHEKO010000274.1, read as the reverse complement.
TGCGAATCGCGCAGATCGAGCGGACCGTCGGCGACTTCGGCGGCGACCGGCAGACGGCCGAGCAGCACGACCGGCAGCGCCTCGATCGGCAGCGGCGCCAGCGCCGCCTCCGGAATCCGCACATCCACGCCGGTGGCGCAGGTCTGCTCGCGCTTGTGGTCGACGATCAGAGTCCCACCATCGCGCAGCGCGAGACTCCAGACCGCCCGCCCCAGAGCGTCCGACGCCGACAGCGAGAATCGATCTCGGGCCGCCAGCCGCAGCACGAGCCGCAGGCCGCCGCTCCCGCCCGGTCCCTCGTAGCGCACCCGATAGAGGCGCTGGGTCTCGAGCTCGGTCGCGCTGAGCTCGACCTCGGGCGCAGCGACCGCCACCGGCTCCGATGCCGGCTGTTGCACGCCGCCGGAGCCGCAGCCCGCCAGCGCGACCGCCGCGAGCGGAATGAGTGCCCGACGGCTCAGAGACCGCTGTCGAGCTCCTGGAGCTTGCGCCGCACCTGCTCCAGATTCTCGCCCTCGAGGTCCACCGCCCGGCGGTAATACTCGCGCGCCCGGTCGAAATCGCCAACGGCCTGGTGGAGGTCGCCGAGATGCTCGACGATCACCGCGTCGTTCGGAATCAGCTCGGCCGCGCGCTCCAGGTGATCTTGGGCCTCCTCGTAACGGCCGAGCTGGAAGTAGGCCCAGCCGAGAGAATCGATGTAGGCGCCGTTGTCGGGATCGAGCTCGACGGCACGGTTCACCATTTCCAGGGCCTCGTTCAGATTCTGCCCCTGCTCGGTCCACATGTAGCCAAGGTAGTTCAGCGCCGGGGCGAACTCGGGATCGAGCGACAGCAGACGGCGGAACTCGCCCTCGGCCTTCGGCAGCTGACCGGTGCGCTCGTAGGCGGCGCCGAGCCAGAAGAGGACCTGAAGCGAATCGGGAAGGTCCTCGCGGGCGCGCAGGAGGACCGGAATCGCCTCGCCGTGGCGCTCGGCCCGCTGGTAGACCTCCGCGGCGAGCAGCAGCGACTCCTGATCGCCGTCGCCGGTCAGCTGCGCGAGGCTCCGTTCGGCTTCGGCGTCGCGACCGGCGCTGAACAGGATCTCCGCCCGCTTGGCCGCCGCCCGGCCGCCCAGCGACGACTCGGCGTCGACTTCAGCCAGCAGGTCGAGCGCCTCGTCGAGACGATCGAGACGAAGGAGAGCTTCGCCGCGCAGGAGGCGCGCCTCGGCGCCGACCTCGCCCTCGTCGGCGAGCAGGTCCCGAGTCGCGACCATGACCGTCTGCCAGTCACCCGCTCGCATGCCGATCGCCGCCAGCTCCAGCCGCGCCGTCTGAGCCTTCGCCAACCGCCCCCTTTCGTCCAGCGCCGAGGCCGCCCGGGCGAGTCCCGCTGCCGCCTCCTTGCTGCGCCCCTGGCGCTCGCGCAGATGGGCGAGCGCCATCTGGTACTGGAGATTCTCCGGTTCGTCCGAGGCCAGGCTCGCGACCTCCGACTCGGCCTCGGACAGCCGCCCCTGATCCTTGAAGATCATCGCCTTGAGGTAGCGGATCTGCGTCTCTTCGGGATGCAGGTCGAGAATCTCCTCGACCATGGCCAGCGCCCGGTCGAGCTCGCCGCCGCGGTAGAGCTCGAGGGCCAGCTGACGCCGGATCTCCGGGCTGTGCGCGTCGTCGCCGCCGACGCCGCCGAGCGTCGCCGCGGCGGAGTCGTGGTCGCCGCGCTCGCTCTGCAGGCGCGACAAGAGCATCCGCACCTTGAGGAACTCCGGATCCTGATCGAGGTAGTCGACGAGGACCTGCTCCAGCTCATCCGCCCGATTCGAGCGCTGCAGCGCTTCGATCAGGAAGGAGATCGCGGTCCGGTCGCCGGCCCGGCGCGCGACCAGATCGTAGAAGAGATCGGCGGCTTCGCTCGCCTGCCCCTGGCTGAGATAGATCTGGCCCAACGACAGCGCCGCCTCCCGGTCGCCCGGAACCACCTCGTGAACCCTGCTGAAGGCCTCCCTCGCGCGGTCCATGGCCGCGGTGTCGCTCTCGGAGAGATTCAGCTCGACGCGGCCGACCAGACGCAACACGCTGACGTTCTCGGGCGCGAGCTCGAGGGCCGCGCGCGCCTGCTCCGCGGCGTCGCGCCAGCGGCTGAGTCGGGCCAGGAACTCCGCGTACTCGAGCCGGATGTAGGGCTCGTCGGGAACCATCCGCACCACCTCCTCGAAGGCCTTCAAGGCCTGGCGGTACGACCCCTCTTGAGCGAGCGATTGGGCGACGGCGAACTGGTAGGCAGCCTCGGATTCGGACGAGGCCTGGGCGCCCGCACCGGCGAGCACCGAGAGAACCGCGAAGGAGAGAAACAGCCGCTTCATGCGGTGCAATCATAAACCAGTTCGCGGCTTTACAACCCCACCGGGCCTCCCTATAATCTTTGCATTGGCAGCTAAACTACAGGTTCACAAGCAGTTAGCAACGACGCCGTAGCGACTTCGGAAAACAGCAGTGACCGTCCTCGGCCAGCTGCTCATCAAGAGCGGCCTCGTGACCAGCCGGCAGGTGGAGGCGGCGCTGCGCCGACAGGAACAGCTGGGAGGGCGCCTCGGAACCTGTCTTCTGGAGCTCGGCGCGATCACCGAGCGCCAGCTCGACGCCGCCCTCGCCAAGCAGCTCGGCCTGCCGGCTGCCCAGGTCGAGGACCTGCGCGACATCCCCGAGGAGATTCACAGCCTGCTGCCGGCGAACCTGGCGATCTCGTGCGAGGCGGTTCCCTTCCGCGTGCGCGACGACCAGGTCGACATCGCGATTCTGGAGATCAAGAACCGCGGTCTTCACGACGAGCTCGCCTTCGTGATCGGCAAGTGGATCCACGTTCATATCGCCAATGAGGTGCGGATCTTCGAAGCTCTCCGCCGCTACTACGGCAAGGACTGCACCCTGCGCTACCGCACCCTGCTCGAGCGGCTCGATCACGATCGCGCCGCGACCGCCGACTCGTCGAACGCCGAGCTCGAAGAGCTCTGGAGCACGCCGTTTCCGGACCTCGAGACCGAGCCGGACGAGAGCCAGCGCGGGCCGAAGCTGGTCTACCCTCCGGCGCCGGTGACCCGGCGCTCGATCGAGTTGACCGTCCAGGAGCGCCAGTCCCTCAAGGAGGAAGAGGAGACCGAGCCGCGGCCGACGGCCGAGACGCCCGCGACCCCGCGACCGGCGGCCGGCACGGCGCCTCCGCAACCGCGCGCGGAAGCGGCGCCCCCGTCCGAGCCGTCCGAGCCGCCCGAGCCGCCCAAGCCACCCGAGCCCGTGGGAGCCAAGGTCGAGCACCACCCCAGCTCCCCCTGGCCCGCCGAGAACGCGCAACAGATCGGCGAGATGCTGCTCGACAAGTTGAGCGACCACTTCACCCGCGTGGCTCTCTTCCGCGTGCAACGCGACGCGGTCGCCGGTTGGATCGGCCGCGGCGCCGGTCTCGAGGCGAATCGCCTGCTCGGCTATCGCGCGGGCCTGCAGGAGGCATCGGTCTTCACCAGCCTGGTGGGCGGCGGCCATCTGTTCGTCGGCCGCCTCTCCTCCAGTCCGGACCACCAGCTACTGATCGAGGCGATCGGAGGCGACCCGGAGACCGAGTGTCTCCTCTCCGTGGTCAGCGTCGAGGGACGAGGTGTGGTGATTGCTTTCGGCGACCGCGGAGCCGAGGGTCTGGAGGCGCTCGATTTCGGCGCGGTGCACCGGCTGACCGCCCGCGCCGGCGATGCCATGCGCGAGCTGATCCTCCGCAAGAAGCGGAAACAGGCCTGAGCTCGCGTCGGTTGGACGTCCGAATCGCAGCCTGCTAGACTTCGCCGTCTCAAGAAAAACCCATGATCAAGGTCGATCTCGTAAACCGCGTCGCGGAGGCCTCCGATGTCTCGCGCGTAAAGGCGGCGCTCGCCGTAGACACCATCTTCCAGACGCTGAAAAACGCCCTGCGAGACGGTCGGCG
>JAHEKO010000273.1 GCA_024638355.1 Acidobacteriota bacterium | reverse complement strand
GCGCCGGCGAAGTCGACGCGATCGAGGCGGAAGAGGGCGAGATCGGCGGCCATGCCGGGCTCGAGACGGCCGAGCTCGTGCCGGCCCAGAACGGCGGCGCCGCCGAGGGTGGCCATTCGCAGCACCTTCTCGGGGGGCATCGCGTCGACCGCCGTCCCCTCGCGGTGAACCAGGAGGGCGAGCTGCATCTCCCGAACCATGCTCGACGCGTCGTTCGAGGCGCTGCCGTCGACGGCCAGGGCGACGTCGACGCCGGCGTCGAGGAGCTTCGGCACCGGGCAGATGCCCGAGCCGAGCCGCAGGTTGGAGCACGGGCAGTGGGCGACGCCGGTGCCGGTCTCGGCGAGGCGCGCGATCTCGTCGTCGCTCAGGTAGATCGCGTGGGCGTACCAGACGTCGTCGCCCAGCCAGCCGCAGTCGTCCATGTAGGCCACCGGTCGCTTGCCGTGGCGCTCGAGACAGAACGCCTCTTCGTCGCGCGTCTCGCAGAGGTGGGTATGGAGATGCACGCCGCGCTCGCGGGCCAGGATGGCGGTGTCGCGCAGCAGCTCGGTGGTCACCGAGAAGGGCGAGCAGGGGGCGAGCACGGCGCGGCACATAGAGAACGGCTCGGGATCGTGGTGGCGGTCGATGAAGCGCTCGCAGTCGGCGAGGATCTCGTCCGCGGTCTGCACCAGGTCGTCGGGCGGCAGCCCGCCGCTCGATCGGCCGAGGCTCATGCTGCCGCGGCTCGGGTGGAAGCGGATGCCCATCGTCCGCGCGGTCTCGACCGCGGCATCGAGCAGCTCGGCGGGCGGCGCGTGGCCGAAGACGTAGAGGTGATCCGAGGTCGTGGTGCAGCCCGAGAGCAGCAGCTCGGCCGCTCCGACCCGCGTCGACAGCTCGATCGCCTCGCGGTTCAGCCCGCGCCAGATCTCGTAGAGCCCGACCAGCCAGTCGAAGAGCTTGGCGTTCTGGAGCGGCGGCAGATTGCGGGTCAGGGTCTGGTAGAGGTGGTGGTGGGTGTTGACGAACCCCGGATACGCAACGTGCGCCGAGCCGTCGATCGTGCGGTCGATCGGCTCCGGGCCGGGGTCGAGCGCGGGGCCGATCGCCGCGATCCGTCCGCCTTCGATCAGGAGGTCGACGCCGTGCGAGGGCGCCTCGCCCTCGGCCATGGTGACCAGGGTGTGGAGGTCACGGATCAGCAGTCGTTCGGTCGTCTCCGGGCTCCTGGCTCAGTCGGGAACGATACGCGTTCCAGTTTCTCCGGCCACCGCCCGGGGCAGGTTGGGTGGGTTGGTGACGATGCCGGTGCCGCCGGTCGCGGCGACGTATTCGATGAGGGCTTCGACTTTCGGCCCCATGCTGCCGGGCGCGAAGTGACCGTCGGCGAGGTGGCGCCGGGCTTCGGCCACGGTCAGGCGGTCGAGCCAGCGCTCTTGCGGCGTGTTGAAGTCGAGCGCGATCCCGTCGACCGCGGTCGAGATCAGCATCAGGTCGGCGCCGAGGCCGCGGGCCACCAGCGCCGATGCGTAGTCCTTGTCGACGACCGCCTCGACGCCCTTCAGGTTGCCGTCGTCCTGGACGAAGACCGGCAGGCCGCCACCGCCGCAGGCGATCACCACGTTGCCCCGCTCGACCAGCTGGCGGATGACCTCGAGCTCGAGGATCTCTCGCGGCTTGGGAGACGCCACCACGCGGCGCCAGCCGCGGCCCGAGTCCTCGACCACCTTCCACCCCTGCTCGCTCGAGTGCTTTCGCGCGGTCCTTTCGTCCATGTGGGGGCCGATCGGCTTGGTCGGCCGCGCGAAGTCGGGGTCGTCGCGGTCGACCAGGACCTGCGTGATCAGCGCCACGGGACGCGCGTCGAGCCGCCGGCGCCGAAACTCGTTGAGCAGCGAGCGCTGGAACATGTAGCCGATCGAGCCCTGGGTGTTGGAGGTGGCGTAGTTCATCGGAATCGGCGGCACTTCGTGAATGCCGATCTCCGAGCGTCGCAGGATGAAGCCGACCTGTGGTCCGTTGCCGTGCGTCACGACGACGCGCCAGCCCTCCGCCACCATGGTGGCGATATAGCCGGCCGTGACCGCCGCGGTCTCCGCCTGGAAGGGGATGGCGATGTGGTCGGCGTCGGTGATCAGGGAGTTGCCGCCGACGGCGACCACTACCAGCCTCCCGTCGACGCTCATCCGGCCAGAACCCGGCCTAGAGATCGAGGATCTTGCGGGCGACGTCGAGCGTGTCGCTCGGGTCGACGAGGTGGACGAATTCCGGCACCTCGCCGAGGAGGCGAGCGCAGTCCTCGTGGAGCTCGCGCTGGACCTCGAGCAGCAGCGGCATCTCGTAGATGCGGCAGACGTGGAAGATGTCCTGATACGAGGTCGTCGAGCCGGGGGGCGTGTAGATCTTGTGCAGGTACGCGAGCAGCAGGGAGAAGCGGCTCTCCTCGTGCACCGTCCGAATGTGGCGCCCGTGGTTGTCGAAGCCGTTCGAGACCGGGATGGTGTCGCAGCCGAGGCAGATCAGTCCGGTCAGCACCCCGGAGTCGGTGCCTTCGAAGTATCCAACTGTCGGCCTGCTCACCGTGTCCTCCAAGTCACTATACAACTCCCTGTTCGAGGATGGCGCGCGCCACCTTGAGGAAGCCGGCGATGTTCGCCCCCCGCACATAGTTTCCCGGAGAGCCGTGCTCGGCGGCGGTCTCGTGGCAGGTCGCATGGATGCCGACCATGATCTCGCGCAATCGCGCGTCGACCTGGCGGCGGGTCCAGGGCGTGTAGGCGGCGTTCTGCGCCATCTCGAGCGCACTCGTGGCGACGCCGCCGGCGTTCGCCGCCTTGCCCGGCCCGAACAGCACACCGGCGTCGAGCAGGAGCTGGATCGCGTCCGGCGCCGTCGGCATGTTGGCGCCTTCGGCCACCAGGGAGACGCCGTTGCCGACCAGGGCGCGGGCGTCGTCGAGCTCGAGCTCGTTCTGGGTGGCCGACGGGAACGCGCAGTCGGCGCCGTCGACCGCCCACGGCCGCTCGCCGGCGAAGTATCGGCAACCGAACTGGTCGGCGTACTCGGCGATGCGGCCGCGACGCACGTTCTTGAGCTCCATCACCCAGGCCAGCTTGTCGGGATCGATCCCGTTGCGATCGAGCACGAAGCCGCTCGAATCGGAGAGGGTGATCGCCTGGCCGCCGAGCCGATGGATGTTCTCGACCGTGTACTGGGCGACGTTGCCGGCGCCCGACACCAGGCAGGTCTTGCCACGAATGGCCTCGCCCCGCGTCTTGAGCATCTCCTCGGCGAAATAGACGCAGCCGTAGCCGGTCGCTTCGGGCCGGATCAGGCTGCCGCCCCAATCGAGCCCCTTGCCGGTCAGCACACCCGAGAACTCGTTGGCCAGCTTCTTGTACTGGCCGAACAGGAAGCCGATCTCGCGGCCGCCGACGCCGATGTCGCCGGCCGGCACATCGGTCCGATCGCCCAGGTGGCGGAAGAGCTCGCTCATGAACGACTGGCAGAAGCGCATGACCTCGCCGTCGCTCTTGCCCTTGGGGTCGAAGTCCGAGCCCCCCTTTCCCGCGCCGATCGGCAGGGTGGTGAGCGCGTTCTTGAACGTCTGCTCGAACGCGAGGAACTTGAGCACGCCCAGGTTGACCGTCGGGTGAAACCGCAGCCCGCCCTTGTACGGTCCGATGGCGCTGCTCATCTCCACCCGAAAACCGCGGTTGACCTGAACCTCGCCGGCGTCGTCGACCCAGGGCACGCGGAAGATGATGCTCCGCTCGGGCTCGACGAGTCGGCGCAAGATGCGACCGTCGCGGAGTCCCGGGTAGCGATCGAGGATCGGCTCGAGGGACTCGATCACCTCTCGTACGGCTTGGTGGAACTCCCGCTCGAGAGGATCGCGAGCGATGATCTTCTCAATGAATTCAGCGGCGGTATAGGCCATCCCGGCTCCGGTCAGAGAGTTGGTGGTCTCGCTGGCTTGGCCTCAAATGCTACAGGGCTTTGCGCCGCCCTGTCACCTCATTGCCGCCCGCCGCGGTGGGTGAGATACTGTCCTGAACACGTGTCTGAGCACGACATCAGTTTCACGTTGAACGGCGAGGTCCGAACGGTCTCCGTTCGACCCGGGGAAAGTCTGCTCGAGACGCTGCGCGAGCGCTGCGGCGTGCGCTCGACCAAGGACGGCTGCCTGCCGCAAGGCCAGTGCGGCTGCTGCCTGGCGCTGATCGACGGCTTGCCGAAGACCACCTGCGCCTTCCAGGCGGGGCGGGCCGACGGCAAGGAGATTCAGACGCTCGAAGGCTTCGCGGAGGACGAGCGCCGCTGGATCGCCAAGAGCTTTGTGAGCGTCGCCGGCCTGCAGTGCGGCTTCTGCATTCCCGGCATCGCGGTGCGGGCCAAGAGCATGCTCGACAAGGAGCCCGACCTGTCGCGCGATCAGATCGCGCAGCGCCTCGCCGGCCACCTCTGCCGCTGCACCGGCTACACCAAGATTCTCGACGCGATAGAGACCATGGCCAAGGTCAGGCGCGGCGAGCCGGTTCCGGAGCCCTGCCAGGACGGCCGGGTCGGCAGCTCGCTCGCGCGCTACACCGGCGAAGAGCTCACCCTGGGCGATCAGCCCTACGTCTGCGACATGGATCTGCCGGGCATGCTGCACGGCGCGGTACTGCTCTCGCCGCACGCCCGTGCCAAGGTGCTGCACATCGACACCTCGAAAGCCGAGGCGCTTCCGGGCGTGGTGGCGGTGGCCACCGCCGAGGACGTGCCCGGCGACCGCTGGTACGGCCTGGTCTACAGCGACTGGCCGGGCTTCGTCGCGGAGGGCGAGGAGGCGCGCTGCGTGGGCGACGTGATCGCGGCGGTTGCCGCCTCGACCCGGGCGATCGCGCGCGAGGCGGTCGAGCTGATCGAGGTCGACTACCAGGTGCTCGAGCCGGTGCTCGAGCCCGAGCGAGCCCTGGAGCCGGGCGCGCCACAGGTCAACCCCAAGCACGACAACCTGCTCTCCGAGACCTGGGTGCGGCGGGGAGATGCCGAGGCGGCACTCGCCGCCAGCGCGCACGTCGTCAGCGGCTCGTGGAAGACGCAGCGCATCGAGCATCTCTACCTCGAGCCCGAGGCGGCGCTCGCCGAGCCACTCGACCGGGGCTCCATCCGTCTCTACACCCAGGGCCAGGGCATCTTCGACGACCGCAGACAGGTCGCCTCGTTTCTCGGCGTGCCCGAGGACCGGATGGAGGCCGTGCTGGTGCCCAACGGCGGCGCCTTCGGCGGCAAGGAAGACATGTCGATCCAGGCGCAGACCGCGCTGCTGACCCGCATGACCGGCCGGCCGGTGCTTCTGGTGCTGTCGCGGGAGGAGTCGGTGCGGCTGCATCCGAAGCGGCATCCGATCGCGATGGACTACACCGTCGGGTGCGACGAGGAGGGCCGGCTCACCGCCGTCAAGGCGCGGATGATCGGCGACTCCGGGGCCTACGCTTCGGTCGGCTCGAAGGTCCTCGAGCGCGCCGCGGGTCACGGCTGCGGTCCCTACAAGGTGCCGAACGTGGACGTCGTGTCGCGCGCCGCCTACACCAACAATCCGCCATGCGGCGCCATGCGCGGCTTCGGAGCCAACCAGGCGCACTTCGCGATCGACGGCGCGCTCGATCTGCTGGCCGAGAAGGTCGGCCTCGATGG
>JAHEKO010000272.1:3354-5702 GCA_024638355.1 Acidobacteriota bacterium | reverse complement strand
GAGTCTGGGGACGCAGGATGGGAGGTCCCGCACCTCGGTGAGGCCGAGTCCGCGTGATTGCAATTCCTGTTACGGAACACCACAAACCCTTGATGCGCCAAAATGACGTCTCGGCACCCCTCTCGTCTGCCGAAAACACCCGAAAAACTGGCCCTCGAGAGCGGAATCGCGACAATTCGTCGCACCGGTTTTCACAGTTGTCGCGGGCTATCGGAGCCTTGACTTATGGGCCGTTTTGCTCTATACTTCAAATCTCTAAGCGTAGGTCCCTCAGTGACTTACGACTACACATCAAAAGGGGGTAGCGTTAGGTGACATTCAAGGTCGGGCAGAAAGTAGTGTACCCGAACCACGGGGTGACCGTGGTGGAGAAGATCGAGCCCACGAAGATGGATGGCGACGAGCAGACCTTCTACCACCTGCGTCTCCTCTCCAACGACTCCAAGGTCATGGTGCCGAAGGCCAATCTCGATTTGGTCGGCCTGCGGCCGCTGTGCGCCGGGTCCGAGATCCGCAGCCTGTTCACGACGCTCAAGAACGACCACGTCGAGACCTACAAGGACTGGAAGGGCCGTTACAAGCAGAACCTCGACAAGATGAAGACCGGCATGCTTCCCGAGGTCGCCAAGGTCCTGAAAAACCTCCGGCTGGTCTCGAGCAAGAAGAGCCTGTCGTTCCGCGAGAAGAAGATGTACGAGCGGGCGAAGTACTTCATCGTCAGCGAGGTCGCCCACGTCAAGGGCCTGAGCGAGGAGCAGGCGGACAAGCAGGTCGAGAAGGCGCTGGTGCAGGGCATCGAGCTCCGTCTCAAGCAGAACGGCGACGAAGTCGTCAACTGACACCGGCTCGAGCCACCCGTTGTAGAGTGTCGGCCGCCTCTTCTCGAGGCGGCCGATTTCGTTTGGGCGCTCTTTTCAGCAGTTCGGGCGCGACTTGGGTGACAGGGTCAGGCTCGAGAACATGACGGACGATCGCGGCGCTCCGGCCTTTGTCGCGGTGGCGGTACCCCTGCCGCTACCGGGCGCGCTCACCTACAGCGTGCCGCCGGCCCTCGCCGGCCAGGCCGAGATCGGCCGCCGCGCGCGGGTTCGAGTGGGCAAGAGGCGGCTCACCGGGGTGATCGTGGGACTCCCCGCCACGGCTCCCGAGGGTGTCCAGGTGCGGGCGATCGACGAGATCATCGACCGTGCCGCGCTGCTCACGCCCGAGCTGCTCGACCTCGCCCGCTGGATCGCCGACTACTACCTGGCGCCGCTCGGCGAGGTGCTGCGCGCCGTCGGCCCGCCGGCCGATTCGCCCTGGGGCGACCAGCGGGTCTGGCTCACCGATGCCGGGGCGCTCGCGATGGCCCGAGCCGCGGACGAGGCGAGCGTGATCGACGCGCTCCGCTCGCTCGGCCGCGCCAAGCTCTCCGACCTGCAGGGCGCTACGCGGCTGGACAATCTCGAAGAGGTCGTCGGCCGGCTGGTCTCCCACGGCTGGGCGGGGCTCTCGACCGCCAAGCGGCGGGGCAGCCGCTACAGCTCCGCGGTCGAGCTCGCGGCGGGCGAGGTCGAGGAGCTCAAAGAGCGCTGCGGCCGCTCGGCTCCGGGCCGCGCGGTGATCGATCTGCTGGCGAGCCTCGGCCGGCCGGCGACCGTGGACGAGGTGTGCGCCGCGGTCGGCTGCGGCAAGGGCGTCGTGCGCCGCCTCGCCGCCAAGGGAATTCTGCGTTCGTTCAGCCAGATCGAGCGGCTCGAGCTCGACCGCCACGTCCTCACGCCGGCAGCCGGCGCCCCGATCCGGCTGCGGCCCGACCAACGGCTCGCGGCCGACGCGATCGTCGCCGCAGTGGGGAAGCGGACGAGCCACGGCTACCTGCTGAGCGGCATGACCGGCAGCGGCAAGACCGAGGTCTACCTGCGCGGCGTGACCGCGGCCCTCGAGAGCGGGCGCGGCGCGATCCTGCTGGTGCCGGAGATCGCGCTGGTCCCCGCCTTGGCGCGAACGCTCAAGGAGCGCTACGGCGCGCGGCTGGCGATCCTGCATTCGAACCTCACCGGGGTCGAGCGCCAGCAGGAGTGGGAGCGCGTGCGGCTCGGCGAGGCGCGCGTGGTTCTCGGACCGCGCTCGGCGATCTTCGCGCCGGTCGAGGACGTCGGGCTGATCGTGGTCGACGAGGAGCAGGATCCCGCCTACAAGCAGGAGACCACACCGCGCTACAACGGGCGAGACGTGGCCCTCCTGCGCGGCCGCGAGGCGGCGGCGACGGTGGTCCTGGTCTCGGCGACTCCGAGCCTCGAGTCGCGCCGCAACTGCGAGACCGGGAAGCTCGCGCCGCTGGTGCTGACCCGCCGCGTCGGGCAGGG
>JAHEKO010000272.1:0-3254 GCA_024638355.1 Acidobacteriota bacterium | reverse complement strand
ATTCGGGCCGCGCTCGGGCACGACGACCGGGCCTTCGCGGCCGAGGAGATGCGCTTCCGGCGCGTCTTCCACTATCCGCCCTTCACCCGCATGGTCCAGCTTCTCGCTCGCGACCGTAGCCGCGAGCGCGCCGAGGCGACCATTCGCCAGGTCACCCGCCGGCTCTCCCGGCATCCAGAGTCGAACGAGATGCGGATCTCCGGCCCGGCTCCCGCCCCGTTCGAGAAGCTGCGGGGGCGCTGGCGCTTCCAGCTGCTGGTGCGCTCGCCCTCGGCGACCCGGCTGCATCGGCTGATCCGCGAGGTGACCGCGGACGCCGGCGGCGGCGAGCTGGTGATCGACGTCGACCCGCAAGAGCTCCTGTAGCGACGTCGAATCTGCTACCGTGCCTCTCGTCGCATGAGCACGTCCGAGCCCTCTTTCGAAGTCCCTCTGTCAGAGCTTCGCCGGCGCATCGACGAGCTCGAAGCGTTCCCACCCGGCAGCGGGCGGTCGAAGGAGATCGACCGGCTCAAGTCGCAGCTCGGCAAGGCCACCGCCGAGGTCTACAAATCGCTCAACCGCTGGCAGCGGGCCCAGGTGGCGCGGCACCACGAGCGGCCGCACACGATCGACTACATCCAGGCGCTGACCAACAACTGGGTCGAGCTTCACGGCGACCGCGCCTTCGCCGACGATCCGGCGATCGTCGCCGGCTTCGCCACCTTCCGCGGTCGCACGGTGGCCATCGTCGGTCATCAGAAGGGGCGCTCGACCAAGCAGCGCATCCATCGCAACTTCGGCCAGCCGCGCCCCGAGGGCTACCGCAAGGCGCTGCGGGTGATGAAGCTGGCGGAGAAGTTCGGCCGGCCGGTGCTGAGCTTCATCGACACGCCCGGGGCATATCCGGGTATCGGCGCCGAGGAGCGGGGACAAGCCGAAGCCATCGCCCGCAATCTGCGCGAGATGTCCATGCTGGAAACGCCGATCGTGGTCACCGTCACCGGTGAGGGCGGCAGTGGGGGAGCGCTCGCCATCGGCGTCGGCGACCGGGTTGCGATGCTCGAGTACGCCGTCTATTCGGTGATCTCGCCGGAGGGCTGCGCGGCCATCCTGTGGAAAGACCAGACCAAGCGCAAAGAGGCGGCCGAGGCGATGCGGATCACCGCGCCCGACCTGCTCGAGCTCGGGATCATCGACGACGTGATTCCGGAGCCGGAGGGCGGCGCCCATGCCGATCCGCAGACCGCCTACCGCCGCGTCGGCGACTCGATCGAGCAGACGCTGATCGAGCTCGAGGCGCTGACCACGCGTGAGCTCCTGGCCGCGCGCTACGCCAAGTTCCGCGCCCTCGGCGTCTTCGTGGAATCGTAGCCGGATCGACGGACGCCGTGCGGGCTAGCTGGGTCGAGGCGCCTACGCCACCGGAGGCCGAGCGCCTGCGCCGGCCGGACTGGCCGGAGTGGCTGAGCGCGAGCCTGGCGCGGCGCGGAGTGCGCAGCGTGGAGGAGGCCGAGGCCTTCCTGAATCCTTCGCTCGAGCAGCTTCACGACCCCTCCACGCTGCCGGATCTGGATCGCGCCGTCGACCTGCTCGCCGCCCTCGCCCGCGACCACGGACGGGTGGCCATCGTCGGCGACTACGACGTCGACGGGGTGTCGGCCACGGCGCTGCTGAGCGCGGTGTTCCGAGCTTGCGGCCTGGAGGTGGAAGCGATCCTCCCGCACCGCGTCAAGGATGGCTACGGCTTTCAGATAGCCCAGGTCGAGCGCGCGCTGGCCGCCGGATGCGCGGCCGTGGTGACCGCCGACTGCGGCTCGACCGCCCACCCGGCCGTCGCCGCGGCGATCGAGCGCGGCCTCCAGGTGATCGTGACCGACCACCATGTGCCCGGCGAGCCGCTGCCGCCGCCGGCTCTCCACATCAACCCCAAGCTCCCCGAGTCGTCCTACCCGTGCCGCGACCTGTGCGGCGCCGGCCTGGCGCTCAAGCTGGCGGGCGCCCTCGCCGAGCGCGTCGGGCGGCCGGTCGAGCCGATCAAGCTTCTGCGCATCGCCTGCCTCGGCACGATCGCCGACATCGTGCCGCTGCAGGGGGAGAACCGGGTCATCGCCGCGCTGGGCCTCGCGGGCCTCGCCACCACGCGCTCGCCGGGGCTCCTGGCGCTCGCCGGGGTGTCGCGGGTGAAAGCGCCGTACAAGGCTTCGGACGTCGGCTTCCGGCTCGGCCCCCGACTCAACGCCGCCGGCCGCATGGCCTCGCCCGACCCGGCGCTCGAACTGCTGCTGACCCGCGACCCGGTGCGCGCCGAAGAGCTCGCCGCGGAGCTCGACCGCCTCAATCGCGACCGGCGGCTCGCCGAGTCCGCCGTCGTCGACCAGGCACGGGAAGCCACCCTCGAGAAGGACGAGCTGCCGCCGATCCTCGTCCTGTGGAGTGAGGCCTGGCACCGGGGCGTGGTGGGTATCGCCGCGGGGAGGCTGGCCCGCGAGTTCCACCGCCCGACGCTCCTGCTCTCGGTCGAGGGCGACAGCGCGACCGGCTCGGGCCGCAGCGTGCGCGGCATCGACCTCCATCGTTTCCTCGACGGCTGGTCGGGCGAGCTCGAGCGCTTCGGCGGTCACGCGCAGGCGGTCGGCATGACGGTCCGCCTCGATCGGCTGCCGGAGCTGGTGGCCCGCTGGGAAGCGGGGTCGCGCGCCGACTGGGACCCGCAGCTGCTGGTGCCCCGCTACGAGTACGACGCGCATCTCGAGGCCACCGAGGTCGGCGCCGATCTGCTGGCCACGCTCGGCCGCCTCGAGCCGTGCGGGGCCGCCAACCCGGTGCCGCTCTTCCGCCTGGGACCGGTGGAGCGGACGCGGCCGCCGCGCGAGTTCGGCGACGCGCACGTCTCGCTGCGGGTGCGCGACGACAGCGGCGAAGCCTTCGACCTGGTCGGCTGGCGGTGGAGAGAGCGCGCCGCGCGGCTGCCGGAGCGCTTCGAGGTCCTCGGCCGATTCGAGCTCGACGGCTACACCGGCCAGCCCGTCCTGCATCTGGTCGACGCCAGGGGCGCGGAGGGCTATTCTTGAGCCGATGGCCCGCCGCCAACGCTACAAGCCGATCGTACGCCTTCGCCGCGCCCTTCTGGCGGCGCTCGTCCTCTTCGTCGGCGGCCTGGCCGGGTTCTACTTCGCGGGCCGGATGGGGACCGAGAGCGCGCCCGACGAGGAGGCGCCGCAGAGCGAGGAGCCGCTCGCGGTCGGTGATGACGTGCTGACCGTCGCCCGAGG
>JAHEKO010000271.1 GCA_024638355.1 Acidobacteriota bacterium | reverse complement strand
AGGTAGCCGCGGTCGCCGGTGCGTATCCATCCGTCCGCGGTGAGAATCGCGGCGGTAGCCCGGGGATTGCGAAAGTATCCGGGCGTGGCGGACGCACCCCGGAATTGGATGTTGCCCTCGGTGCGCTCGTCGACTTCGACACCCTCGTCGTCGACCAGCCTCAGTTGGTGATCCGGCAGGGCCCGGCCCACCGACACCGTGCGCAGGGGCTCGACGGCGGCGCCGTCGCCTCTCCTCACCGGCTCGGCCCGTCCCTCCCGGTAGAACAGATCGCGATCGACCACGTCGACGCGGGGCGATCGGCCGAGCGGCGGAAAGCTGAGGGCAACGGCGTTCTCGGCCAGTCCGTAGACCGGCAGCAGCGCGCGCTCGTTGAAGCCGAAGCGAGCAAAGCGCCGGCAGAAGCCTTCGACCGTATCGGCGCTCACCGGCTCGGCGCCGTTGAGCGCCGCCCGCCACGAGGAGAGGTCGAGCCCGGCAATGTCGCGGTCCTTGATCCGGCGCAGGCAGAGCTCGTAGGCGAAGTTGGGCGCCGGCGACAGCGTCCCGCGATGGTCGCTGATCGCCCGCAGCCAGCGCCGCGGGCGTCGCAGAAACTCCAGCGGCGAGAAGCAGACCATCTCGAGGCCGTGGTAGAGGGCGAAGAGCCAGCAGCCGATGAGGCCCATGTCGTGGTAGAGCGGCAGCCAGCTGACCACCACGTCCACGGGCTCAACCCCCACCGCTTCGCCGATCGAGCGAATGTTGGCGATCAGATTGGCGTGCGACAGGGCCACGCCCTTGGGGTCGCCGGTACTTCCCGAGGTGTACTGAATCAACCCCAGGTCCTCGGGCGCCGCGCTCACGTCGACCGGCCCGGCCGGACCGCCGGCGAGGCGGTCGGAGCGCAGAATCGCTCGCAGGCTGGGCACTCGCGGGCGCAGGAGACGAGCGAGCTTCGTGGCTTTTCCGGGGGTCAACAGCGCGCAGACTTCGGCGTTGCCCAGGATACGCACCTGGCGCTCGGCATACTCCTCGATCTGATCGATCTTGACCGGCGGGTAGATCGGCACCGGCACCGCGCCGGCCAGCAGCACGCCCATGAAGCTCGCGAAGAACTCCTCGCCGGTCGGCAGCATGAGGGCGACTCGCTCCCCCCTCTCGACACCCTCGCCGCGCAGCGTCCCGGCCGCGGCCTCGGCGCGGCTCAGCAGCTCGCCGAACGAGAGCGTGGCCACGGGCTTGTCGTTCTCCAACAGAACGAGGTGCGAGCGATCGGGCTCACGTGAGGCCCGCTCGCGCAGGACCCTGGTCAGCGTCTCTCGATCTCTGCGTTCGGCCTGCACGGGGTCTGTTTCTCGTCGGGACGCGGGCGGCGGATGGGCCGGATTCTACTCTTCCAGCTCCGCGAGCATCTCGATGTACCGATCCCAGGGCATGGCCTGCCAGCTCTCGGCCTCCACCGCGCCCTCGGCGCGCGACAGGTGAGAGACCTTGTGCGCGGTCAGCGCGTCGGGCGCTTCGTAGATGTCCATGAAGTCGTAGCGGCCGAGCAGCGCATAGTGCGCCAGCCACTTCACCTCCGGGCAGTGGTGGCTCACCGTCTTCAACCACTCCTTGCCGACCGCGCGCCGGCCGCGGGGGTCGGCCATCAGGTCGGGCGAGAGCTTGGTCATGAGTACGAATTGCGGCATCGGTGGCTCCTCTCCCTTTAGTGGTGTTCGCGCATCGTGCTGCCCACTGCGTAGCACCGGTCCCCGGGGCAGGGAACACCCCATCGGGCGGGTCGCGCTCCGATCTCGATCGAGGGGCCCGGGCCGGCGCCTACTTGCCGCCGTACTCCTGCCGCAGCGAGTCCGGGTCCCAGCCGGCGTCGCGCATCTCGTCGGGGTCGGCCAGATCGCCCTGGAGCAGCTCCTCGAGATCCTCGATTCGCTGCCGCGCCTCGCTCAGGTAGAGCGTCCGGTCGTGGCGCATCGCGGCGAGCTCCCTGACCGCGCGTTCGTCGTGGCGTCGAAACGTCTGGGCGGCTCGATGCGCCTGATACGCCCGAAAGCCGAGCAGGCGCAGGGCCTCGACACCCAGCCTGAGCGACGAGTCGAGCTTCTCGCGGAACACGTGCTCGACTCCCTCGTCGAGGATCTCGTAGGCGGCGCCCCGGTCCTGCGCCCGCGCCAGGATCGTGACCTGCGGGAAGTGCTTGCGGACCGTAGCCACCAGCTCGTGGTTCTTTTCGCCGGTGTCGAGCGCCGCCACCAGCAGCCGCGCCTCGGCGGCTCCGGCGGCGTGCAGCAGATCGAGCCGGCAGGCATCGCCGTAGAACACCTGGAGACCCAGCTTGCGCAGCAGGTCGACGCGGTCGGAGTCGTAGTCGAGAACCGTGGCCTCGACGCCGTTGGCCCTCAGCAGTCGCCCGACGATCGACCCGAAGCTGCCGAAGCCGGCGATGATCACCTTGTGCTGCCGGTCGATCTCGTCGGCCTGCCTGCCGCCGCGCTCGAGGGTGCCGAAGCGCGGCTGGACCACCTTCTCGTTGAGCAGCATCAAGATCGGGGTGGCCGCCATGGTCAACGCCACCGTAGCGATCAGCGTGCCCGCCAGGGTCGGATCGACGACGTCGTAGCGCACCGCGAACGAGAGCAGCACGAACGCGAACTCGCCCCCCTGGGCGAGCGAAAAGGCGAAGAGCAGACCCTGGTCGAGGCTCATCTTGAACACGCGCACCAGAACCAGGAGAACGGCGAGCTTGGCGACGATCAGGACCACCATGAGGCCGAAGATCAGCGTCGGCGAGCCGACGATCAGGCCGAAGTCGATCGACGCCCCGATCGAGATGAAGAAGAGGCCGAGCAGCAGGCCCTTGAACGGGTCGATGTTGCTCTCGAGCTCGTGCCGGTACTCGCTGCGCGCCAGGACCATGCCGGCGAGGAAGGTCCCGAGCGCCGGGCTCACGCCGACCTTGGTCATCAGCATCGCGGTGGCGATGACCAGCAGGAGCGCCGCCGCCGTGAACAGCTCTCTCAGGCCCGTGCGGGCGATCGCCCGGAACGCCGGCTGCAGCAGATAGCGCCCGGCCAGCACGATGACCAGTACCGCACCGAGCACCACCAGCGTCTCGGCCCAGCCGGACAGACCGGCGACCCAGCTGGAGTCGTGCTCGTCCGCGCTCTCCACGATCGAGCCGCCGCCCAGCGAAAGGAGCGGCAAGAGAGCCAGGATCGGGATCACCGCGATGTCCTGGAAGAGCAGAACGGCGAACGAGCTCTGTCCTCCGTGCGTCCCCATCAGCCCCTTCTCGTTCAGGGTCTGAAGGACGATGGCGGTCGAAGAGAGCGCCAGGATCACGCCGACCGCCAGCGCCGTCCGCCAGTCGAGATCCAGCGCGAGACCGATCCCGGCCAGCACCGCGGTGGTCACGCCGACCTGGAGACCGCCGAGACCCAGGATCGGCGTCCGCAGCCGCCAGACGCGGCTCGGCTCGAGCTCGAGGCCGATCAGGAAGAGCATCAGGACGACACCAAACTCGGCGAAGTGGAGTACGTCCTGCCCGTCTTCGCCCACCAGGCCGAGGGCGAACGGACCGATGGCCACGCCCGCGAGCAGATAGCCGAGGACCGAACCCAGTCCGAGACGCTTGGCGATCGGCACCGAGACCACGGCCGCGGTGAGGTAGATCAGCGCCTGATAGAAGAAATCGGCGCCGTGCATCAGCTCTGCCCCGCCGGGGGTCGGATCAGCTCGTCGAGCCCGTCGTCGAGGCGCGGTCGTCGCATCGCCGCCTCGAGATCGAGCCGCTCGTCGCGCAGAGCCTCGAGCGCCCGCCCGTAGGCGGCGGCGTGGCGATCGATCTGCTCACGCCTCATGCCGTGCGCGCCGTGCACGCAGAATGGAGCCAGGTAGTCCATGCCGCACAGCACGAAGGTCTGCTCGATCGGCGCCAGCAGCTCGCGCATGGTGAAACGGTTGTGCCCGCCCCGCCGAAAAGCGTCTTCGCGACCGCCGGTCGAGATCGCGCTCAACACCCGCTTGCCGACCAGCGCCTTGCCCTCCGAGCCGTACGCCCAGCCGTGCTCGAGCACCAGATCGATCCACTGCTTGAGCAGGGGCGGCACCGAGTACCAGAAGAAAGGGTGCTGGAGCACCAGCAGATCGTGCGCCTTCAGCAGCTGCTGCTCGCGGCCCACATCGACGTCGAAGTCGGGATAGGCCTCGTAGAGATCGTGGAGGGTAACGCCTTCGAGCTCTTCCGCCGCCGCCGCCATGCGGCGGTTGATGCGGGATCTTTCCAGCGCCGGATGAGCCACGATGACGAGGATCTTCTGCATGGCGGCATGCCTACGAGCGCCCAACTATACGCGGCAAGGCGGTAGGCGGCGCATCCGCCCCTCGCCGCGGATGGAAAGGTACACTGCTTTGATCGACAGGAGGTCCACCATGCCCGCAATCGAAGAAAGAGGCTACGCCCGACCCGACGCCCTGGTCTCCACCGACTGGGTCGCCGCTCATCTCGACGACCCTTCGATCCGGCTCGTCGAATCGAATGAAGACCCTCTGGTCTACCCCTCGGGACACATCCCCGGCGCCGTGGAGGTGGACTGGACCCGGGACCTGAACGACCCGATCCGGCGCGACTACGTGGACTCCGAGGCTTTCACCGCGCTCGCCGAGCGCATCGGCCTCACCCCCGAGACGACGGTGGTCTTCTACGGCGACAAGTCGAACTGGTGGGCAGCTTATGCCTACTGGGTGTTCCACCTCTTCGGTCACACCCGCGCGAAGCTGATGGACGGCGGACGCCTCAAGTGGGAGCAGGAGGGGCGGGAGCTGACCCGCGAGGTGCCCGAGATCGCGCCGACCGACTACCCGCCGCCGGCGCGCAACGACGCGCCGATTCGCGTCTTTCGCGACGAGGTCCTCGAGCAGGTCGACGCGGCACGACCGCTGGTCGACGTACGCAGCCCGGGCGAGTACAGCGGCGAGCTGCTGCACATGCCGGATTACCCCAACGAGGGCGCGCTGCGCGGCGGCCACATCCCGGGCGCCAAGAACATCCCCTGGGCGCGGGCGGCCAACGACGACGGCACCTTCAAGACCGCCGGCGAGCTGCGCGCGATCTACACCGACGAGCAGGGCCTCGATCCGGTCGACGAGATCGTCGTCTACTGCCGCATCGGCGAGCGCTCCAGCCACACCTGGTTCGTGCTCACCCGGCTCCTCGGCTGGGAGAAGGTGCGCAACTACGACGGCAGCTGGACGGAGTGGGGCAACGCCGTCGGCGTGCCGGTCGAGAAGTAGGCCTTGACTCGCGCCGCCGACAAGTTGCGGGGATTCCTCGACACGCTGGAGCTCCTGGGCGACCGCTCCGACCGCATCCAATACCTGATCGACGTCGCCGACCGTTTCCGTGAAGTGCCGAAGGAGATCGCGGCGCGGCCCTTCCCGCCCGAGCACGAGGTCGCGCACTGCGAATCGGGAGCGTTCGTGTGGGCCGAGCGCGGCGGCGACGGGCTCGACTTTCACTTCGCGGTCGAGAATCCGCAGGGGATCTCCGCGAAGGCGCTGGCCGTGCTTCTCGAGGAGTCGCTCGCCGGGGCCGCCCTCGAGGAGGTGCTCGCGGTGCCCGAAGATCTCCCCTACGAGATCTTCGGGCGTGAGCTGTCGATGGGCAAGTCGATGGGGCTCATCGAGATGATCCGGATGGTGAAGGCGCAGGCGCGCGCCGCCGCCAACCGGTAGCCCGGGGTAGCGCA
>JAHEKO010000270.1 GCA_024638355.1 Acidobacteriota bacterium | reverse complement strand
GGTCGGAGCGGGCAGGCTAGAATCGGGTGGTGAAGGCGCTCTGTCATCTCAACGGCCGGGTCGAAGACCTCGCCGCGGCCCGGATCCACCCCCTGGATCGCGGTTTTCTCTTCGGCGATGCCCTCTACGAAGTGATGAAGGTGCGCTCGGGGAGGATTCTCGAGCTCGACGCCCACCTCGACCGACTGTCGCGGACCCTGGACGAGACCGGCATCGGGCACCCGCCCGCCGTGGCGGACGCCTGCGCGGAGCTGGTGGACGCCGCCGGGCTCGACACCGGGTTTCTCTACCTCCAGATCTCGCGGGGCGTCGCTCCCCGCACCCACCTGCCGCCGGCGGGCATGACCCCGACGCTCTTCATCCTGCCCGCGGAATACTCCTATCCGCCCCCCGCCGGGCGCAAGATCCGGGTGGTCACCCAACCCGACCGCCGCTGGGGGCGCTGCGACATCAAGACCACCAGCCTGATCGCCACCATCCTGGGGAAGATCTCGGCCGACGACCGGGGCGTCGACGAAGTGGTCTTCCTCGGCGAAGGCGACGAGCTGCGCGAAGGGGGCCAGAACAACCTGTTCATCCGGCGCGGCGAGCGGCTCGAGACCCACCCCGCGGACCGCCGCATCCTGCCCGGCGTCACCCGCCAGCTCCTTCTCCGCTTCGCCGAGGAGGAAGGCCTGCCGCTGGTGGAGCGGGCGCCGTTGCTGGCCGAGCGCGAGGAGTGGAGCGAAGCCTTCCTCTGCGGCACCCTGACGGGCGTCCAGCCGGTGGTCGAGATGGACGGCCGGCCGATCGGCGACGGCGAGGCGGGCGAGTGGACCCGGCGACTGGCCGCGGCCAACGAGCGCTACGAGCTCGAGTGGATCGCCGGGGGCGAGCGCGCGGCGCCCGAGATCGCGACCCCGCTGGAGGTCTGACCTCGACGCCGCAGCCGCCGAGGCGGTGCGGGCGTGCGGCCTCGGAGACTGCGATAAGCTGACCCGGTCCTTCGCGAGGCGCCCCGCCTCGCACCGCCAGGCACCCGAAGGCACCCATCTCGGCAGATCCGCCCCTCCCATCCGAAGTGTCGCGTAGATTCATCATCCCCGCGGTCCTCGTTCTACCCGCGGCTCTCTATCTTCTGACCCTCTATCCCGGGGTCGGCGGCCGCGGCAATACCGGCGATTCCGCCAAGTTCCAGTACATCGGCGAGATCCTCGGCGTGCCCCACCAGCCGGGCTACCCGCAGTACGTGATGCTCAACTTCCTCTGGACGCGGCTGCCCCTGCCGATGGAGCTGGCCACCCGGGTGAACCTGCTGTCGGCCGTCTTCGCGGTGGCGGCGGGAGCTTTTCTCTATCTCCTGTATCGCGAGCTCGGCGGTCGCGTCGTGCCCGCGCTGCTCGCCACCTGGACGGTGCTGCTCGCGCGCACGGCCTGGAGCTACTCCACCGAAGCCGAGGTCTATTCGCTCAATCTCCTCTGGATGGCGGCCGTCTCGTGGGCCGTTTGCCGCTACACCCGCGAGCGCAGCCGCCCGTGGCTGCTCGCGACACTCGTCCTCTATGCCTTCAGCTTCGGCAACCATCCGATGATGGTCACGCTGCTCCCGGGGCTGGCTCTGGTGCTGATCGCCGTCGATCGCAAGCTCCTCCTCTCGCGGCGGGTGGTGTGGATCACGCTGCTCGCCATCGGCCTGAGCCTGGCCCAGTACGGCTACGTGCTCTGGCGGTCGCACAGCGACGCCCCCTTCGTCGAGGGAATCGGGCGCGAGGCCGACCTCGACCGGCTGGCCGACAGCATGAGCGGCGAGCGCTTCACCAGCAAGAACCTCCTGCGCCGCGGCGAAGGAGAGCTGGTCGGCCGGCTGACCGGAGCGCCGCTCGAGACCGCGCGCCAGCTCGGACCGGTCGCTCTGCTCCTCGCCGTCGTCGGGCTCGTCGCGGCTTTCCGCCGCCGCGAGCCGCTCCGCTGGTATCTGGTGCTGGGAATCCTCGGCGCGACGACCTTCATCGCGGCTTACCACATCGGCGACTGGGAGGCCTACCTGTCGCCCGCCTGGGTCATGGTCGCGGCGCTGGCCGCGATCGGAGCCGGCCGCGGCATCGAGCGGCCCGCCGTGCGAGCCGTGACGCTCGCCCTCTGGGCGGCGCTCCTGGCGTTCACCGCGACGATCAACTTCCGGGCTCTGCGTGTGGAGGAAAACGAGTACGATCGCACCCTGCTGGCGGCGGCGGCGGGCAGCGACGCCCACGTCGTCGCCTACCGCGGCCCGGGCTACAAGTCCAAGCAGCTCAACAACTACTACCGGCTCGGTCTACATCTCGAGGAGAGGCGCAACTTGAACTTTCTCACCGCCCGGCAGGCTTTCGAGGAGGACTACGCCTTCCTCGACGACCGGCCGCTCTACTTCCGGGGCAAGCGGGTCAAGCGCTACTTCGACCGCCATCGGGTCGACTACCTCCAGCGCTGGCACAACGAAGACCCGCTCTCGGAGTACTTCGTGAGCGGCACGCGCTGGCCGCTCGATCGGGTGGTCGTGCGACCCGGTGTCGAAGGCGCGCTCGAGATTCTCGTCTCCGACGACTCCCCCCTGGGCGATGAGCCGCCCGCGCCGATCGAGGTGGCGGTATTCGACGGGCAGACGCGCCGCACCCGGGGGGTCGCGTTCTTCACCTTCGCCGACGCCTGGCCCGAGGATCCCCGGGTGCTCGGACTGCCGGGCTTCATCGACAAGATCGCCGCCGGCGACTGGTTCTGCATGACCGTCCAGGGTCCGGACGTGGGCGTCAACGCGGCGATCCTGCACCAGGTCCAGGACCGCTTCGGCTTCCCCGCCGAGCAGCGCGTCAGCCCGTCGCGGAGCGGCGTTCTGGCCGGCCGCAAGGGCCAGCCCGCGACCTACGTGGCGCAGGCCGACCCCGTGGAGCCGCTCGTGTTGGAGCTGAGACCCAGATGACGCGGTCTGTCGCCTCGGCGCTCGCGCTCGTCCTCCTCACGCTCACCGCCTGCGGAGAGCCCGAGACCTCCGCGAGGGCGCCGGCGGAACCGGTCGTCGACAGCCAGGCGACCGGCGTCAAGGTCCTGCTGGTCGGCATCGACGGCGCGACCTTCTCGGTCATCGACCCGCTCCTCGAGGCGGGCGAGCTGCCGACCCTCGGCGGGCTGATCGGCGACGGCGCCCGCGGCGTTCTCCGCTCCGACCGACCGATGCGCTCGCCGGCGCTCTGGACCACCGTCTCCACGGGGCGCGACCGGGAGCAGCACGGGATCGCCCACTTCACGGAAGACGACGGCGAAGGCGGCGAGCCGGTGCTCGCCAATTCGACCATGCGGCGCAGCCTGAACCTCTGGGACATGCTGGGCGCCGCCGGGCGCACCGTGGGCATCGTCGGGTGGTGGGCCACCTGGCCGGCGGAGCCGGTGCGCGGCTGGCTGGTCTCCGACCGGATGACCCGCAGCCGCTGGAGCGAGTGGGCCGACGGCGTCAAGCAGGAGGGACTCACGTACCCGGCCGAGCTCGCCGACGAGCTGCTGCCGCTGATCGTCGACCCGCTCGACCCGCCGCTGGACGAGATCCGCGAGATCATCGACCTCGACGAGGGGGACGAGGCCGAGCTCCTGGCGGCGCAACGCCCGGTGCGGGCCCACGGGCCGAGCGTGCTCAAGTTCGCGCTCTCGACCCAGATCACCTACGAGCGGATCACCGACCACATGCTCGCTCGGGCGGAGACCGAGGGCGGCCGGCCGGACTTCACCGCCGTCTTCCTGATCGCCAACGACGCGATCTCGCACACCTATTGGCACTATCACGAGCCCGAGAGCTTCGAACGGCTCGATCCGGACCGCCTGGCGCGACTCGGGCCCGTCGTCGCCAACGTCTACCGCCGCAACGATGCCTACCTGGCGCGCCTGCTCGAGGGGGCCGACGACTCCACGGTCACCATCGTCATCTCCGATCACGGCTTCAAGGCTTCCGGCAAGCTGCCGACGCCGGGGGCAAAGCGGCGGCTGCGCGAGGCCTTCAGCGGCGACTTCGCCCACGCCGACGACACCTTCGACAACGTCACCGTGGGCCAGAGCGGGGTGCACCACCCCGCCGGAATCTTCATCGCGGGAGGCGGCCCGATCCGCCCCGGCGCCACCACCGAGGCGACGCTCTTCGATCTGACGCCGACGCTTCTCGCGCTCATGGGCCTGCCGGTCGCCGAAGACCTGCCGGGCCGCGTCCTGACCGAGATCCTCGAGCCCGAGTTCCTCGAGCGGTTCCCCATCCGGACCGTGCCGACCTACGAGCGGATCATCAACCGCAAGGCGCTCCTCGCCGGCGCCGACGCCGAGAACGACGAGAGCACCATGGAGATGCTGCGCTCGCTGGGATACATCCAATGAGGCTACGGCTCGCCCTGTTCGCGCTGCTTCTCGGGAGCCTCGGTCTCGCGTCGTGCGACGTCCAGATGCCACCGCGGTCGGTCATCCTGATCGTCGTCGACACGCTCCGCGCCGATCATCTGGGCCTCTACGGGTACGAGCGCGACACGAGCCCCGAGCTCGACGCTCTGGCCCGCGACGCCGCGATCTTCGACAACGCCTTCGCGCCGTCGCCCTGGACCCTGCCCTCGTTCGGCTCGCTCTTCACCGGCCTCCTGCCGGCCCAGCACCTCGCCGGCTGGCCCGCCCCGCGGCCCGCGGGCGAGGGCCGCGACTTCCTGCCGCTCACCGGCGATTCCCCGACCCTGGCCGAGCTGTTCGAGCTCCACGACTACGACACGGCGGCGGTGATGAACAACGCCTTCCTCCATCCCGATTTCGGCGTCGCCCGCGGCTTTCAGACCTACGATCACGTGGCCGGCAACCGCAAGAAGATCCGGCGTGCCGACGAGGTGGTCGACCGCGCCCTCGAGTGGCTCGGCAAGGAGGATCGCGGGGACTTCTTCCTAGTGGTCCACCTCTTCGATCCGCATCTCAACTACGACGCGCCCGAGCCCTTCCGCGGCCGCTTCACCGAGACCGAGATGGACGACCGGGAGCGCGGCGAGCTGATGGAGCTGCGGCCGCTGCGCCAGCGGGTGCGCGACCGCGAGGAGATCGACTGGGACTTCCTGATCGGCGCCTACGACGAGGAGATCGCCTTCGTCGATCACGAGCTCGGCCGCTTCTGGCGGGGGCTCGACGAAGGCGGCCTGCTCGACACCACCCTGGTCATCCTGACCGCCGACCACGGCGAGGAGTTCGGCGATCACGGCGGCTTCGAGCACGGCCACTCGCTCTACAACGAGCTCATCCGGGTGCCGCTGCTGATGTGGGGACCGCAGGTAGAGATCGGTCGGCGGAGCGAGCCTGTCTCCCTGGTCGACGTCGTGCCGACCGTGCTCGACGCGGTCGGGCTGCCGGAGCTCGAGGGCCTGCCCGGACGGAGCCTCACCACCCTCCTGCACGGCAATGCGGCGCGCGAGCCGCGCACCCTGATCGCCGAGCGCACCCTCTACGGCGCCCAGCGCGAGAGCGCCATCGCCTGGCCCTACAAGGCCATCCTCGAGACCCGCTCGGGCTCGACCGAGCTCTTCAACCTCGAAGACGACTTCGGTGAGCTCGCGAGCATCGCCCGCTTGCGTAACGACCTCACCACCGAGCTGGTTGCCCGCATCGAGGCCCACCGCGAGCACGCCCAGAGCCTCGACCGGAGCGACAGCGAAGCCGCCGAGCCCGACGAGGAGACGCTCGAGAAGCTGCGGTCGCTGGGATACATCCAGTAGG
>JAHEKO010000269.1 GCA_024638355.1 Acidobacteriota bacterium | reverse complement strand
GTCCGCGCCGTCGCCTTCCTCGACGACGGCAACTCGACCGAGGACCTGGTCTTCGTCAACAGCCCCGGCGAGCTCGACGGACTCCAGATCGACTTCGTCGAGCTCTACACCAGCGTGCTCGATCCGAAGGGCCGGCCGGTGGAGGACCTCGACAGCTCCGATTTCGCCGTCTTCGAGGACGGCTCGGCGCAACAGATCCGCCGCTTCGAGCGAGTGCGCGACCTGCCCCTCCACGCCGGCGTGCTGCTCGACATCTCGACGTCGATGGAGCACTCCCTCAACGACGTCGAGCGCGCGGCGCTCCGCTTCTTCGAGCGCATCGTCCAGCCTCGCGACCGCGCCGCGGTGATCGTCTTCAACGACTTTCCCGAGCTCAAGGTGCCGCTGACCAACAGCCTGGAGGTGCTGGCCGGCGGCCTCGTCGGGCTCGAGGCCGACGGCGAGACGGCGCTCTACGACAGCCTGATCTACGGCCTGTACTACTTCGCCGGGATTCGCGGCAAGCGAGCGCTCATCCTCCTCTCCGACGGCGCCGACTCGAACAGCCGCCACGACTTCGACGAGGCCCTCGACTTCGCCCGCCGCTCGGGCGTGGCCGTGTACACCATCGGCCTCGATCTGGACGCGCGCGACGCCTCGGCGCGCTTCGTGTTGCAGCAGATCGCGCGCGAGACCGGCGGCCGCAGCTTCATGGTCTCGAGCGCCGGGCAGCTAGAGAAGATCTACGACTCGATCGAGCAGGAGCTCCGCTCCCAGTACCTGATCGGCTACCAGTCGACCCAGACGGCCGACACCGGCTTCCGCGAGGTCGAGGTGCGGCTGGCGCGCTCGGAGCTGGAGGCCAAGACCATTCCCGGGTACTATCCATAGCCCGCCGGCTCTGAGGCCCGCGCGGCGACCTCTTCCTGCTTCCATGTCGACAACCTCGGTCCCCAGGCTGGTGCTCGCCTCCGGCTCACCCCGGCGCATCGAGGCTCTGCGCGGCCTCGGCCTCGACCCGCTCGTGCGGCCCGCCGACATCGACGAGACGCCGCGCCCCGGCGAGTCACCGGACGGCTACGCGCTGCGCCTCGCCCGCGAGAAGGCGCAAGCCCGCGCCGAGTCCGGCGAGCTGGTGCTCGGCGCCGACACGATCGTCGTGCTCGACGACCAGCTGCTCGGCAAGCCCTCCGACGCCGCGGACGCGCGCGCCATGCTCGGCCGCCTGGCCGGTAGGGTTCATCAGGTCCTGACCGGCATCGCCCTCGTCGAGCCCACGTCCGAGCGCCACGCCGAGTCGCTGGTGTCGACCAAGGTGCGTCTCGCCTCGATGAGCGACGAGGAGATCGACTGGTACGTCGGCACCGGCGAGCCGATGGACAAGGCCGGCTCCTACGCCATCCAGGGGATCGGCTCGATGTTCGTGCACTCGATCGACGGCAACTACTCGAACGTCGTCGGCCTGCCGCTCGCCCAGCTTCGACGCATGCTCCGCGACCTGGGCTACGACCTGAGGCGCTTTCGAAGCGGTCCCGACGTGGCCGCCGGCTCGCCTACCCCCCGACCTTGATCGGCTCGCCCAGCTCGTCCAACGAGAAGTTGGTCATGATCTGGTGGCCGTTGAAGTCGAGTACGCGGATGTCCTCTTCGCCGGCGAGATCGCCCGCCACCTTGGCGAAGGTGTCCGGGTAGCGCTTCTGCACCGCGTCGAGCTCGACCTCGTACGCGATGAACTTGTCGATGCCCTTGTAGCTGAGCTTCTCGATCAGCCGCTCGTCGGTCAGGCTGGCGTAGGTGGCCAGCGCCAGGATCGGGCCGGTTCCGGTGAAGATCAGGTAGGCACGGGGCGAAGGTGCGCTCATACGAGCAACGTAGTTGCCGCGGGCGCCGGTGTCAAGGCGACCCGGGCGGTGGTGCGCGCAGCACGATCCTGTCACCATGGCGAGGGATGTCTCTCGGCGAGGAGTTCGCTGTGGTTCTGGTGCGTCCGACGGAGTCGGGCAACGTGGGCGCCACGGCTCGCGCCATGGCCAACACCGGGCTGTCGCGGCTGGTGCTGGTCGAGCCGGCGGCGCCGATCGACGCCACCGCCCGCGCCTTCGCGGTGGGCGCCGGAGCCATTCTCGACCGCGCCGTGCTCGCGGAGTCGCTGGACGCGGCGCTCGCGCCCTTCCGGCGAGTCGTCGGCACGACCTCGACGCGGAGCCGGCAGCTCGACGTGCCGATCGTCGATCCGCGCGGCTTCGCCGCCGACGCCCGGAGCCGGGGCGAGTCGACCCCCACCGCCCTGGTCTTCGGCCCCGAGCGCTCGGGCCTCAACAACGACGAGCTGTCGCTGTGCAGCGTGCTCGTGCGCATCCCGACCGCGCCGGAGCAGCCGACCCTGAACTTGAGCCAGGCGGTGCTGCTGATCGGCCACGCCCTCTACCTCGCCTGGACGGCGGAGGAAGGGACCGCCTCCGAGGCCGAGCCGCCGGCCGCCACCGCCGAGCTCGAAGGCCTCTTCGGCCACGTCCAGGAGGTGCTCGACCGCATCGGTTTCACTCGCGACGACACCGCGGCCGGGGTGCTGAGAGACCTGCGCCAGCTCAGCGCCAGATCCGGTCTCACGAGCCGCGAGGTCCAGATCCTCCGCGGAATCTGCCGCCGCACGCTGCACCGCCTCGGTTGAGATATATTCGGCGCCCATGAGCGCGCGAGCCAGGGTCGCCGAGTGCCTCGACGAGGCGCCCATTATCGGCGTCGTCCGCACGCACTCGCACGACGAGGCTGCCGCCCAGGCCGCGAGCTTCATCGCCGGCGGCCTGCAGCTGATCGAGATCACCTTCACCGTGCCGAACGGCCCCGACCTGGTGCGCAAGCTCAAGGCCGGGCGGGAGGGCGAGCTGCCGCCCGCCATCGGCATGGGCACGGTGACCGACGAGGCGCGGGCTCGGACGGCGATCGACGCCGGCGCCGAGTTCGTGGTCTCGCCGAACGCCCACGCCGGGGTCGCGGCCGTGGCCCGAGAGGCCGGCGTCTTCCTGGTGATCGGCGCCCTGACCCCGACCGAGATCGCCGCCGGACACCAGCTCGGTGCCGACATCATCAAGGTCTACCCCTTGCCGCCGGTCGGCGGAGCCGCCTACCTGGCCACCGTACGCCAACCGCTCGGGGACATTCCGATGCTCGCGGCGGGCGGCTTTGGCCCCGACGAGATCCCCGACTACAGGGCCGCCGGCGCGCAAGCCTACGGCATCGGAGCTCCGCTCCTGGGGGGCTCCGAGGAGGAGAGCCGCGAGCGCATCCGGCGCGCTCTCTCGCTCGCCCGCGGGGAATGAGCCGATCCTCCGCAGCCGGGCGGCGCCGTCGCGTGCCTCTCGCGAGGAGGACTCGTGCCGCCGCGATCGAGCCCCGCTAATCCGGAGACTGCAGTGAACCCGACCACGCCCCCGAACCACGTCATCTTCGATGCGACGCCGGAGATCTTCGCTACCGACACCGCCGGCAGCTTTCGCTTCGATCTGCAGGTCGCTGGGGAGTCCCGGCTGAAGACCAGCGCCTACGACGAGATGCGGTTCGTCATGTCGCTCTGGCATCCTTCGGCCCAGCGCGCGATCGACCTCGATCGCGCCTACGTGGAGCTGAGCGGCTCGATGGACCCGGGCGAGGAGCACTGGATCAAGCTCGCCGAGATCGAGCCGGTGGTGCCGCCCTACAACTCGGGCGGCACCTTCGACGGTTGGATCGTCTTGCCCGTCCTGGCGACCGACAGCGCGTTTGCCATCGGCGGCAGCGGCTTCCAACCCCGGGCCCGACTTCAGATCCGCGCCAGCGCCTACTTCGTCGCCTGACTCGAGGAGCCACCATGGACAAACATCAGGACCTTCTCGCCCGGCTCGCCCAGCCGGCCGACACCAAGCTCGTGCTGCTGGTGTTGGACGGCGTCGGCGACCTACGCACCGCCGGGCAGCCCCAGACCGCCCTCGGCGCGGCCGAGCTGCCCAACTTCGACGCCCTCGCGCGGCGCTCGGCGCTGGGCCGGCTGGTGCCGGTCATCGAAGGCGTCACCCCCGGCAGCGGCCCCGGCCACCTGGGGCTCTTCGGCTACGACACCACCGCTCCCGAGGCGGACTTCGGCCGGGGCATTCTCGAGGCGCTCGGCCTGGGGCTGGAGATCGGACCGGGCGACGTGGCCATCCGCGGCAACTTCGCCAGCGCCGACGCCGACGGCAACCTGACCGATCGCCGGGCCGGCCGCATCCCGACCGAAGAAGGCCGGCGGGTGTGCGCCAAGATCCAGCCGGCGCTCGCCAAGCTCGACTCGCCGAGCTTCGAGATTCACCCCGGCGAGGGCTACCGGTTCGTGCTGCTCATCCGGGGCGACGACCTGTCGGCGGCGGTCGCCGATACCGACCCGCAGCGGACGGGCGTGCCGCCCCTTCCCCTCACCGCCACCGCGCCGGAGGGCGAAGCGACGGTCGCCCACCTCCAGCCGGCGCTCGATCGCATGCTCGAGGCGATCGCCGACGAGCCCGCCGCCAACTGCCTGTCGCTGCGCGGCTTCTCGAAGCTGCCCGGCCTGGCCCAGATGAACGAGCTCTACTCGATGCGGCTCGGCGCCTTCGCCGGCTACCCGCTCTACCGCGGGGTCGCGGCGGCGTGCGGCATGGCGGTCGTGCCCTGCGCCAAGCACTTCGCCGACATGGTTCCCACCCTCGCCGAGCGCTGGAGCGACTTCGATTTCTTCTTCATCCACGTCAAGCAGACCGACCAGGCGGGCGAGGACGGCAACCTGGCTGCCAAGGTCGCGGTGCTCGAAGAGGTCGACGCCGCCCTGCCCGAGCTTCTCGCGCTCGGCCCGGACGTGGTGGCGGTGACCGGCGACCATTCCACGCCGGTGCCGATGAAGGCCCACAGCTGGCACCCGATCCCGCTACTGCTCCACTCCGAGCGCTGCTACATCGACGCCGGCACCGAGTTCACCGAGGACGCCGCCACCACCGGCCACATCGGCACCATCCCCTCCCGCGGCCTCATGGGCCTCATGCTCGCCAACGGCGGGAGACTGGCCAAGTTCGGGGCATAGGAGAAAGGGGAGGGCCCTCCCCTTTCAACCCCTCCATTGGATTTCCCAGACCACGGCGGCTAGGAGCCGGGGTGGGCGGTGCCACGGGCCGGGGCATAAAGGGGAGCGCCCCACACAGGTATCGAAAGCGAAGACTCGTCAGGCGCAGCCTGGCGAGGCTTACGCGTGACCCGCGTTCAGAAGGGCGCGAGACAGCCCCGGACGGGGTACCGCCCGCCCCGGCTCCCGGGGGGCATCGAAGAAAGGGGAGAGCCCTCCCCTTTCAACCCCTCCATTGGATTTCCCAGACCACGGCGGCTAGGGAGCCGGATCGTTCGGGCTGCCGGGCCCGGCCTACGCGGTCCGAGTCGAGTCCTACCGGAAGCCGCGCCGCAGCTCCTGGCGGAAGGTCTTGAAGGAGTCGTCGCCGTAGAGACACACGACCACCCGCTCGAGCTTCGTTCCGCCCTGGAGGTAGCGATGGATCTCGGTCAGGGTGATCCGAGCGCACCGGTCCGTCGGGAAGCCGTAGACGCCCGTCGAGATGGCCGGCAGGGCGATCGACTTGAGCCCGTGCCGGTCGGCCAGGGCGAGCGCCGAGCGTACCGCCGAGGAGAGCTTGCGATCTTCGTCACCATCTCCCATCTTCGGTCCGACGGCGTGAATCACGTGCTTCGCGGACAGATCGCCGGCGCCGGTGATCACGG
>JAHEKO010000268.1 GCA_024638355.1 Acidobacteriota bacterium | reverse complement strand
CCGACCCCATGAGCCCGATCCTGATTGCCGGCGTCGTCATCGTGAATCTAGCCCTGGTGAGCTACGGCATCGGAGTGATCTCGGAGCAGCGCTCGCGCCGGGTGAGCCGGGCCACGCTGAATTGGCTGCGGCTCGGCGTGGTGC
The DNA here is from genome assembly GCA_024638355.1 of Acidobacteriota bacterium. Taxonomy (GTDB): domain Bacteria; phylum Acidobacteriota; class Thermoanaerobaculia; order Multivoradales; family JAHEKO01; genus JAHEKO01. The sequence continues at coordinate 5,592 of JAHEKO010000268.1, read as the reverse complement.
TGGACGTGACCGCCACCGCCTGCATGATCGCCGGCTCGAGCCGCGGGCCGTTCACCCTGCACGCGCTGCTCGGCTTTTCGTCGCTCGCGGCGATGCTGACGGAGACCCTCCTCGCCTGGCGCCATCGCGCGCAACTCGGCGACGCGCTTGTGCCTTCCGGGCTCCACCGCTTCTCGCGCATCGCCTACAGCTGGTGGATCGTCGCCTACATCACGGGGGCGTATCTCGTGATGGGTAGCTCGGGGTAGGGCTCGCTAGCGCTCGGTCTCGGAGGACGCTCTGTCGCCAGCGAATCCTGCTACCCACTCGGCGGCCTCCTCCAGTCACACGAGCTTCTCCCTCAGCGACATCCGGGAGCCCGCAAGAAGTGTCGCCCTCTCGGCGCCGCTCCAGCTCGCGTAAGGCCAGTGATCTCCCGGCAATTCCGGCTGGCCAGGTAGGTAGACTCGCATCGGCCCGCATACCGTACCGACGAGCTGATCGGAATGAAGAAGCTTGCCGCAAGTCCCCAGGATCTGGCCGATGTCGAGAAGCTCGAGCAGCTCCGCGACCGGGAGAGCTGAGACGGTACCCATCCACCGTCATCGACGGATCCTCCGTGCCCCACCGTGGGCCGCCCTTTTTCTAGCGGTTCCTCTTACCGCTTGCTTCGGACCGTTGGAGCCCGTCGGTGGCGACACCATGCGCAGCGACGAGCTCGACATGACCTTTCGCTACGTTCCCGCGGGAACGTTCCGGATGGGCAGCCCGGCGGAAGAGGACGGCCGCGACGCCGACGAGACGCCGCGGCAGGTGACACTGAGGCGCGGCTTCTGGCTGAGCGAGACCGAGGTGACCCAGGGGCAGTGGGCGCGCCAGATGGACACGGAGCCCTCGTTCCTGGCCGCGTGCGGCGACGACTGCCCGGTCGAGCGGGTGAGCTGGTTCGACGCCCTGGCGTTCGCCAACCGCGCCTCCGAGGCGGTGGGGATGAACGCCTGCTACGAGCTGATCGACTGCGAGGGCGAGCCGGGATCGGGGTGCGCTCTCGGCGAGGACTGGTGCCACGGCGACTACGCCTGCGGCAAGGTGCGCTTCACCGGCCTCGATTGCCTCGGCTTCCGGCTGCCGACCGAGGCCGAGTGGGAGCGCGCGGCGCGGGCGGGCACCGAGGGGCCGACCTGGATCGGCGCGATCGAGATCGCCGGCCTCAACTCGGCGCCGCGGCTCTCGCCGATCGCCTGGTACGGCGGCAACAGCGGAGTCGACTACCGGCCGGCCTGGCCGTGTACCGAGTGGGCAGAGCGCGAGCTGCCAGCGGCCGAGTGCGGCACCCACCCGGTGGGCTCGAAGCGAGCCAATCCCTGGCGTCTCCACGACATGCTCGGCAACGTCTGGGAGTGGACCTGGGACTGGCGCGCCGTGCCCGCGGCGGAAGCGGCGATCGACCCGCTCGGGCCCGCGACCGGAGTCCACAAGATCCGCCGCGGCTGCTCGTGGAGCAGCATTCCGCGCCACTGCCGTGCCGCCGACCGCAGCGACGACCTGCCCGGGGATCGCGATCGCAACTGGGGGTTCCGCCTGGCGCTCACCGCGGAGCCGCCGGCTTCGCCCTAGCCGAGCTCACCCCAGGGCTACGCCGTGCTTCTTGAGCCAGGCTCGCCGCTCGCGGTAGTCCGGCAGCAGCCGGCCCACCAGCGCCCAGAAGCGCGGGCCGTGGTTGCGCTCGACCAGGTGGCAGAGCTCGTGGACGACCACGTATTCGAACACCGGTTCCGGCGCCGCCATCAGCCGCAGGTTGAGGGAGATCGTGCCGCGCGCCGAGCAGCTTCCCCAGACGGTCTTCTGATTACCGATTCTGAGAGCGGTCGGAGCGGCTCCCAGAGCGGGAGCGTGGCGCCTCACGAGCTCGGCCGCCGCGGAGCGCGCGCGGTCTCGCAGCCAGGCGAGGACCCGCGCGCGCACCCTTCGCTCTCGCTCATCCTCCCCCAGACGGCGCGGTACGCGCACATGGAAGGCGCCGTCGAAGCGGAGGGTCGCGCGCCGGACGTCGGCGGGCTCGACGTGGAGCTCCAGCAAGCGGCCGCGAAAGAGGACGCGCGCACCGTTCTCGAACCGCCGCGGCAGGGCCCGGAGCGACCGCTCGCGCAGAGCCTCGGTCTTGGCGTAGAGCCAGCGGCGCTTCGATTCGACGAAGCCTACGATGAGTGCGTCGTCGACGTGCATGGGCGCCACGACCTCGACCCTGCCGGGCCGGACCGTCAGCCGTAACCGAGTCGCCCGCGCGCTGCGCCGCACGGTGTAGGGAATGGCGGTTTCGCCGACGAGGATCCGAGCTTCGCGCACGTGGCCCCATCGTAGTGGAGCCGGAGCCTGGACGACCCTCCTACGGTGCTACGATTTCGACCGAACTCCGACAGGTTGCGCGCGGGCGCTTGGAGGCTCGAGCGGAGAAAGGCCCGCCGGCCAATCGGAACGAGGGTGCCTTGTCACGCGTCGACAGCGATGAGACTCCGACGCCGGTCTCGCCCGGCGACTTGAGCGCGCCTGCGGTCAAGCGCGGCGGCAAGAAGCTCCCCGATCGGATCGGACCCTACCGGGTGGTCGAGCGCATCGGCTCGGGCGGCATGGGGGAGGTCTTCAAGGCCGAGCAGCTCTCGCCGGTGCGACGCACGGTCGCCCTCAAGCTGATCAAGGTGGGCATGGATACGGCGGAGCTGGTGGCGCGCTTCGAGACCGAGCGGCAGGCGCTGGCGCTGATGGACCACGCGAGCATCGCTCGGGTGTTCGATGCCGGCGCCACCGAGTCGGGCCGGCCGTTCTTCGCGATGGAGTACGTGCCGGGCATGCCGATCACCGACTATTGCGATCGGTACCGCCTCGGCACGAAGGCGCGGCTCGAGCTCTTCGTCGAGGTCTGCGAGGGCGTGCAGCATGCCCATCAGAAGGGCATCATCCACCGCGACCTCAAGCCGTCGAACGTGCTGGTGAAGGTCGAGGGCGAGAAGCCGATCCCCAAGATCATCGACTTCGGGGTCGCGAAAGCCATCGCGCAACCGCTCACCGACGGCGGCCTCAAGACGCGCTACGGCCACTTCATCGGCACCCCGGGCTACATGAGCCCGGAGCAGGCCGAGATGGGCGGCCTCGACGTCGACACCCGGGCGGACGTCTACTCGCTCGGGGCGCTGCTGTACGAGCTGCTGATCGGCACGCGGGTCTTCGATCCCCAGAACCTCAAGAAGCGCAGCTACGAGGCCGTCCGCCGGCACCTGCTCGAGGAGGATCCGGTGCGTCCGAGCACCCGCCTGACGACCTCTCCCGATTCGAGCTCGATCGCCGAGCATCGCTCCACCGACGTCGAGCGGCTGCGCCGCGACCTCAAGGGAGATCTCGACTGGATCGTCCTCAAGGCTCTGGAGAAGGACCGCACGCGCCGCTACGAGACCGCCAACGCGCTGGCGCTCGACATCCGGCGGCATTTCAACGACGAGCCGGTGCGCGCCTGTCCTCCCAGCACGCTCTATCGCGTCCAGAAGTTCGTGCGCCGGAACCGCCTGGCGGTGGCGGCGGCTGCGGTGGTGCTGGTGGCGATCCTGGTCGGCGCGGCCGGCGCCGGTCTCGGCTTCGTGCGCGCTCGCGCCGCGGAGCGCCGGGCGACGCAGGAGGCGGACAACGCGCGGCGCGTCTCGGACTTTCTCATCGAGCTGTTCGAGGTCTCGGATCCGAGCCGGGCGCAAGGCGAGACGATCACGGCGCGTGAGCTGTTGGACCAGGGTGCGCTCCGCGCCGACCGCGGGCTCGAGGACCAGCCCCTGATCCGCGCCCGCCTGATGCAGACGATCGGTACGATCTACCGCAAGCTCGGCTTCTACGACCAGGCGATCCCATTGCTCGAGCAGGCGCTCGCGGCCCGCGAGGAGCATGCCGGGCGCGACAGCCTCGAGGCTGCCGAGAGCCTCGACGGGCTCGCCGCGGCGCATCACAAGAAGGGCGGTCACGAGGTGGCGCTGCCGCTGGCCGAAGCGGCCCTCGAGATTCGCGAGCGACGGCTCGGCGCCGACCATCCGGACGTCGCCACGAGCTTGTCGCAGCTCGCCTGGGTGCGCTCCAAGCTGGGAGAGCACGAAGCCGCCGCTCCGCTCTTCGAGCGCGCGCTCCGGATCCGAACGGAGGCCCTGGGGCCGGAGACCCCGGAGGTCGCCAAGAGCCTGAGCGACGTCGGCATCGTCTCCTGGCGCCTGGGCGACTACAACGAGGCGGAGCGCCTCCTGCGCCGCGCCCTGGCCCTCTACGAGAAGCTCCTGGGGCCGGACGATTACCAGGTGCGACTGGTGCTCAACGATCTGGCGGTGCTGTTCTGGTCGCAGGCCAGATACGAGGAAGCCGAGCCGCTGCTCGAGCGCTCGCTCGAGATCAAGGAGCGCGTACTGGGCAAGGATCATCCAGAGGTGGCCGGCAGCCTCAACAACCTCGCCATCCTCTACGACGCGATGGGGCGTCCCGAGGACGCGGTGCCCCTCTTGCGGCGCGCCTACGAGTTGAAGCGCGACACGCTGGGACCCGAGCACCCGGACGTCGGCATGGCGGTGGCGAATCTCGCCTGGATGCACTACCGGCAGGGCGACTTCGAAGAGGCAAAGCGCCAGTATGCCCGGGCGCGCGAGCTCTACGGTTCGCGCTCGCGCTCGCTGTCGATGGCGATCCTGCTGCGAGACGAGTCGTTCCTGCATCGGGATCGCGGCGACTACGCCGTTGCGGAGCGTCAGCTGCGAGAGGCGCTCGAGATCCGCGAGGCGAGCCTGGACGCGGATCATCCCGACGTCGCCGACGCGCTCCACCTGATTGGCGAGCTCTACCGTCTTCGGGATTCGCCGGCGGAAGCGGAGCCGTACCTCGCACGCGCTCTGGCCATTCGCGAAGCCAAGCTCGACGCCGAGCATCCGGACCTCGGCGAGACCGCCGCGGCCTACGCCGCCGTGCTGCGGGCGCTGGGCCGCGCCGAAGCCGCGGCCGCTATCGAGGCGCGGCACGGCGGGTGATCGGAACCGGCGGTCGGACTCGATGAGCCGCAAGCCGGGCACGCGGCGGGCCGCAGACGGCCGTATAATTTCAGATTACTCGTGACGCGACGTCTCAAGCTGCTTCTCGGTGTGGGCCTGGCCATTGTGGTGGTCAGCTTCTTGATCTATCGGCGCCTCGAGCCCTTCGGCGAGGCGAGAGCTTCGGATGGCGTCGCGACGCCTGCGCCGCCGCTGGAGGTCGACACCATGGTCGCGATGCCGCACCGGCTGACCCAGCGCTTCTCCACGGTGGGCACGATCCGGGCGGACGAGCAGGTCGCGATTCGCAGCGAGATCGCCGGCGTCATCGATCAGATCCTGTTCACCGAGGGCGCGAGGGTCCGGCGCGGCCAGGTGCTGGTGCGGCTCGACGACACGAGCCTGGTGGCCGACCGGGACCGCGCCTTCCACCGGGTCGAGCTGGCGCGCCTGCGCGAGGCGCGGCAGAAGGACCTGCTCGGGCAGGGGCTGACGAGCCAGGAGGACTACGACCTCGCCTTCAGCCAGCTGAACGTGCTCGAGGCGGAGCTGCGGCTCGCCGAGGCCGAGC
>JAHEKO010000267.1:2728-5792 GCA_024638355.1 Acidobacteriota bacterium | reverse complement strand
AAGGCGGGCGACCACCGGATCTCAGAGCTCGTCACCTCGGAGTACGGCGTCGGCCTGATCCTCGACAATCACGTCAACCGGCCGGCCTACGTCCGCAAGTGCCTCGCCGAGGCGATGGCGCGAACCGGTCTGAGCTCGCCGTCGGGCTGGGGTACCGCCCAGGAGAGCCAGCTGATCGACGCCTACCTGGACATCCGCGTGAACTACGGCCGCACCCCGATGACACACGCGAGAAAACGGGAGCGGGTGACCAAGAAGTACGTCGCCAACGGCACGATCTCGGACCGGCGAGGGTCGTTCAAGCGGTCGCGGCGCTAGCGCGCGGGAGACCGACGGTCGGGTGGCCGCAGAGGCCGGAGCTGGTCCGCCGTCACCGGCCTATGAGCCCGCCGGCGGCTCGCTCGTCAGCGACCCGCGCATCACCGTTACCGCCTGGCCGCCGAGGATCACCCGCTCGCCGGCGAGCCGCAGGCGAACCACCCCGCCGCGCGGCGAGGCCTGGAAAGCGATCATCTCGGTCTTGCCGAGGCGCTCGCCCCAGAGCGGGCCGAGCGAGCAGTGGGCCGAGCCGGTGACGGGGTCCTCGTTGATGCCGACGTTCGGCGCGAAGAAACGCGAGACGAAGTCGAACGCCGGCTCGCTCGAGCGAGCGGTGACGATGAGCCCGATCGGGTGCACCCCGCGGAGCCGCTCGTAGCTCGGCTCGAGCGAGCGCAGCTCCGCCTCGCTCTCGACCTCGGCGAGAGCGTAGAGACCGGTCGTAGCGTAGAAGACGGGCGCCGCGCCGAGGGCTTCTCCCACCTCGGGCGGCGGCTCGCCCGGCTCGATCGGATCGGCCGGAAAGTCGACCTCGATCCACTCGCCGGAACGGCGCGCGCTCAACCGCCCGCTGCGGGTGAAGAAGACCGCCTCGGCGGAGGCTTCGAGATGGCCCTCTTCCCACAGGAAATGGGCGCTCGCCACGGTGGCGTGGCCGCAGAGATCGACCTCGCCGCCCGGAGTGAACCAGCGCAGCCGGTAGCCCCCGGCCTCGGGATGCAGGTAGGCCGTCTCCGAGAGGTTCATCTCGCGCGCGACCGCTTGCATCCAGGCCTCGCCGGCGGGTCCGGCCAGCAGGCACACCGCCGCGGGATTGCCGCCGAACGGCGTGTCGCTGAAGGCGTCGATCTGGGTGATTCGCTGTCCCACGGGCCGAACTCCCCCGCTGTCATGTGACTTTCTTAATAGCTCGCGTCCGGGCCTCCACCTAGTCTCCGAGGCAGGGCGGAGTGATCATACGTGAGACACGAAATAGATGAGACAGAGCCAACGGATCCTGGCCGTTGTCAACGACCGGAATCTCTACGCAAAGGTGTCCAAGCCGCTGGACCGTTCCGCCTTCGAGGTCAACCGCGTGACCTCCGGCGCGGGCGCCTTGATCCTGGTCGGTAACCTCCGCTACGACCTGATCCTCGTCGAAGCGCCGCTCCCCGACCTGGAGCTGCAGGACTTCATCGCGGCCGTACGCACCTTCGACTCGCCGTGCGTGGGCTCGTCGGTCGTGGTGCTGGCTCAGTCTCCCGACGCCGCCAACCTGAGCGACCTCGTGCTCGAGGACGACGTAACCGTGGTCGCGGCCTCGGACGACGCCGCCGACCTGCATTCGCGGATCTCCCATTCACTGGGAGTGGCGGTGCGGGCGAGCGCGCGCGTTCTGGTGCAGATCGAAGCGCACATCGAGGGCGGCACGCTACAGCGAGTCGGACAGACCGCGAACATCTCCGAAACAGGTGTGTTGCTGACCGGAACGCCACCCATTCCCCTCGGCGCCCGAGTCGACTTGCGGCTCGAGCTGCCGGACGGCGGCCGGGAGCTCGATCTTCGCGGCGAGGTCATCCGCCATGCCTCGCCGGAGGTCGAGAACGTCACCGGCATCGGCGTCCGGTTCTTGGCGGTCGAAGGCGAGATGACCCAGCGCCTGCGCGCCTTCGTCCGCAGCTGCAAGGCCCTGGAGGCGGAGTCCGGCGACTCCGTTCTCGACCTCGACCTCGAGGAGTCCGCCGGATCGGTCGGGTAGCCCGGCTGACACTTATTAGCACCCGACCGTCCAAAAACCGGTCGATTCCGCCCGATCGGAGCCGGTTTGTTGAACCGGTTTCGGCCGGCTGGACGTCGCCAGGCGACCTCGGAGCCAGCACGGGGCCAGATCCGAACGCCTCGAATACGCGCCGGAATTGTTGTCAGCTCTTGGATTAGGGCGGCGTCTTTACGGCGTCTCGGAGGATTGGGCTCGCGGCCACGGCGATGCGGAGAGCGCGAGGATCCATTTATGGCACGCTATTTGCTTCAGTATCGAGTGTCCGCCTCGGGGACCCTAATCTCATAGGCGGCACTTTGACAGACAGCTTTCCTTGTCCGGGTTCCTCGGACAGCAAGTCCAGCCAGAACCATCTTCAAAACCTTCCCCCCCCGCCGGCCGCAGTCACACGCGGCCGGCTCCCGCCTGTCCGCCTTCCGAGGACGGGTCGCGTCATCCGTTCCGTAAGGCGGCCTACTCGGGCTCGCCGCCCACCGAGCGCCTCGACTCTCTCGCCAGCTCCGCTTCGGCGGCGATGTAGCCGAACGCGGCCCACGCATCGCCGGCGACGACCCGCTCGAAGGTCGCCCTGGCACCGTCCGGATCGCCTTCGAGGAGCTGCCAGGCCCCGACTCCGTAGGCTCGCGTCGCCGAGCCGACACCGGCTTGCGCCTCGTTCGGGAAGTCGATCCGCGGGCCGCCCCCTTCGGCATACGCGCGCAGCAGCAGGTAGTAGTCCGCGTTCTCGATGATCTCCAGATCTTCCCCGATCGGCTCGAGCACCGCCCGTGCCGCTGTCTCGTGTCCCGCCCGGCGCAACGAGAGGTAGAGCCAGTAGGAGGACGCGACGAGCATGTCGGGATTGCCGGCAAAGTCGCGGCAACGGCCGAACGCCTTCGCCGCGTCGTCGAATCGGCCCTGCAGATAGTAGGCGAGGCCCAGGTGATACCAGATGTTGGTGTGGGAGGTGCTGGTCGGGATTCCCCGGTCGTTCGGCAGGCCGTCGGG
>JAHEKO010000267.1:0-2628 GCA_024638355.1 Acidobacteriota bacterium | reverse complement strand
CGAACGCCTTCGCCGCGTCGTCGAATCGGCCCTGCAGATAGTAGGCGAGGCCCAGGTGATACCAGATGTTGGTGTGGGAGGTGCTGGTCGGGATTCCCCGGTCGTTCGGCAGGCCGTCGGGTTCGACCTCGTCAGGCACTCCCGCGATCAACTCGGCGGCGCGCTCGAGATCGGCGACCGCGTCGTCGAGGCGACGGATCGAGATGAAGCGGTGCCCGCGGTGCCGGTAGAGCTTGGCGTAGCCGGGGTGCCGCGCGATCGCCCGCGAGTAGATCCCGATGGCCTCGAGATAGCGGCCGAGATAGGCCGAGCGGCGGCCGACCCAGATCGCCGCGTCGGGGTCCTCCGGGGCCGCGGCGAGGGCGGCCTTCGCCTCGTCGAGTAGGCGGGTCTGCGTCTCCCTGAACCCGGCCGGAAGCTCGGGTCGGCTCAGCGGACCGCCGAGCAGCGAGGTCGCCTCCACCGGCCGGGTCTCGGCCGGCGGGCTCTCGGCGGTCTGGGCGAGCTCGGCCGCCGGCAGAGTGAGCCCGGCTACGAGGAAGCATGCGGCTCGGAACTTCACCGGCGCGATCGTATACTGAGACCTCGAGAGTAGCGGCGGGCTCGCGTCCGCCGACCCGTTCCACGAGGAGGCACCCCATGGCAGTCGACACCCGGCCGAGACCGGCAGTCGGACACCTTCCCGAGACGCCCACGGCGCGAGTCGATGCGGCGGTCGGTGAGCTCGCCGAGCGCAAGCAGCGCTGGGCGGAGCTCGACATCGAACGGCGCATCGAGTACCTGCGGGGTCTCTCCCAGGGCACCCTGCGCGTCGCTCGCGGACAAATCGAGGCGGCGGCGGCGGCCCAGGGCGTGCCGTTCGCCAGCACCGCGGCCGGCGAAGAGTGGCTCGGCGGGCCCTATGTCTCCTTGCGAACGATTCGACTCCTGACGCGCACGCTCGAGTCGATCCGCGACACCGGCACGCCGCCGATCGATCCCGACGACGTCCGGGTGCGGGCGAACGGCCGCGTCGCCGTGCGCGTCTTTCCCGGCAGCCTTCTCGATCGGCTGCTCTACTCGGGGTTCGACGCCGAGGTCTGGATGCAGAGCGAGGTCACGCCCGACAACCTGACCGACAACGCGGCGGCCTTCTACCGCCAGCCCACGCCGCGCGGCAAGGTCGCCCTGGTCCTGGGCGCCGGCAACGTCTCGAGCATCGGTCCCCTCGACGCGGTGCAGAAGCTCTTCGCCGAAGGCCAGGTCGTCCTGCTGAAGCTCAACCCGGTCAACGAGTATCTGGGCCCGTTCATCGAAGACGCCTTCTCCACCCTGGTGCGCGACGGCTACTTTCGGGTCGTCTACGGCGGCGCCGAGGTCGGCTCCTATCTGACACGGCATCCCGGGATCGACGAGATCCACGTCACCGGCAGCGATCGCACCCACGACGCGATCGTCTTCGGGCCCGGCGAGGAGGGGGCGGCGCGCAAAGCCGCCAACCGGCCGCTCCTCGACAAGCGGATCACCAGCGAGCTCGGCAACGTCAGCCCGGTCATTCTCGTGCCGGGCGAGTGGAGCCGCGCCGACCTGCGCTTCCACGCCGAGAACGTCGCCACCCAGATGGTCCAGAATGCCGGCTTCAACTGCAATGCCTGCAAGGTCATCGTCACCCATCGCCACTGGCCCCAGCGGCGTGCGTTCATGGACGCGCTGCGCGACGTGCTGCGCTCGCTCCCCGAGCGGCCCGCCTACTATCCGGGGGCCGAGGAGCGCTACGACCGCTTCCTCAACGCCCATCCCGGCAGCGAGGTGCTGGGCCGCCGGCGCCCCGGCTTTCTGCCGCCGGCGCTGATGCCGGACCTCGACCCGGCAGCCCGCGACCTGCCGGCCTTCCAATCGGAGTCGTTCTGCGCCATCACCGGCGAGACCGCGCTCGGCGGCGTCGACGCGGCCGAGTTTCTCGCCCGCGCGGTCGAGTTCTGCAACGGCACCCTGCACGGAACGCTCAACGCCTGCATCGTCGTCGACCCCAAGAGCCGGCGCCGGCTGGGCCCGGCGCTGGACGAGGCCCTCGAGGCCCTGCGGTACGGCTCGATCGCCATCAACCACTGGCCGGCGCTCAGCTACGGTCTCGGCTCGACCACCTGGGGCGCCTATCCCGGACACACTCTCGACGACATCCAGAGCGGCATCGGCGTGGTGCACAACACCCTGCTCTTCGACCGGCCGGAAAAGAGCGTCATCGACGGGCCGTTCCGGGTGACCCCCAAGCCGCCCTGGTTCGTCACCCACAAGCGCGGGGCCGAGGTAGGCGCGCGCCTCACGGAGCTCGAGGCCGATCCGGCCCTCGCCAAGGTCCCCGGCGTGGTGCTGGCGGCGCTCAGGGGGTAATCGCCCGGCACGAGTCCGGGCGCTACGTCGTCAGGCGCGCTCGACGTACTTGCCGTCTTCGGTCGAGATTCGAATCTTCTCGCCGGTCTTGATGAAGAGCGGCACCTGCACCACCAGACCGGTCTCGATCGTCGCGTCTTTCGTGTGGTTGGTGGCGGTGTTGCCCTTGGCCGGGTTCTCGATCGTATCGGTCACCTCGAAGACCATCTTCTGCGGCAGCTGCACCCCGATCGCGGCGCCCTCGTACATGGTGACGTC
>JAHEKO010000266.1 GCA_024638355.1 Acidobacteriota bacterium | reverse complement strand
GCGCTCGCGGACCGCAGGCGCGAGGCCGCCGGCGCGGTGGCCGACTACGGCTTCCACATGGCGGTCACCTGGTGGAGCGAAGACGGCGCCGCCTGGATGGCGCGCGCGGTCGACGAAGGCCTGCCCACCTTCAAGAGCTACATGGCCTACAAGGAGGTCGTCGGCCTCGACGACGTCGATCTGATCGCGGCGCTCCAGGCGGTCGCCGACCTCGACGCCCTGATGGTGATCCACTGCGAGCACGGCGACATGATCGAGCACCTGCGCGATCGCTTCGCCGCCGCGGGCGACACCGAGCCGCGCTACCACGCCCTCAGCCGGCCGAGCGAGCTCGAGGGCGAGGCCGCCGGCCGGGCCATCGCCCTCGCCCACTGGACCGGGGCGTCGCTCTACGTCTTCCACGTCACCTGCCGCGAGTCGCTGGCCGCGATCGCCGCGGCGCGAGCGGACGGGCGGCCGATCTACGGCGAGACCTGCCCGCACTACCTTCTGCTCGACGACTCGGTCTACGACAAGGCCGATTTCGAAGGCGCCGCCTACGTATGCGCGCCGCCGATCCGGCCGCGCGGCCACCAGGAGCTCCTCTGGGGCGCGATCCGCGACGACGTGCTCCAGGTGGTCTCCACCGACCACTGCCCGTTCCACCAGAAGGGTCAGAAGGAGCTGGGCCGCGACGACTTCCGGCTCATCCCCGGCGGCACGGCCGGCATCGAGAACCGCCTGGCGCTGCTCTACACCTACGGCGTCGGCACCGGGCGACTCCGCCTCGAGCGCTTCGTCGATCTGGTCTCGACCCGGCCGGCTCGCCTCTTCGGGCTCCATCCGCGCAAGGGCGCGATCGAGGTCGGCTCCGACGCCGACCTGGTGATCTGGGATCCGGCCGCGACCGCGACGATCTCCGCCGCCACCCACCACCACGACTGCGATCGGAGCATCTACGAGGGATTCGAGCTGCGCGGCCTGCCGTCGGTGGTCGTCGTCGGCGGCCGGATCGGATACCGTGAGGGCAACCTGGACGTCGAACGGGGCGCGGGGCGGTTCCTGCGCCGCCGGAGGGCGAACCGAGGCCACGGAGGTAGTTGAATGTCGGACCGCTTCCACCCCATCTCGATGGAACAGCTCACCCGCTGGGCCTTCACCGAGCTCGAGCAGAAGGACTCGCTGTTCGGCGTTCCGCGGCAAGCCTTCTTCGTGCCCAGCGAGGCCGATCGCTTCCAGCTCACCAAGTACGGCTACCACCTCGAGACGCCGTTCGGCGTTGCCGCCGGACCGCAGTCGCAGATGGCGCAGAACATCGTCGTCTCGTGGCTCTGCGGCTCGCGCTTTCTCGAGCTCAAGACGGTGCAGACGCTCGACGAGCTCGACGTCAACAAGCCCTGCATCGACATGCAGGACGAGGGCTACAACGTCGAGTGGTCGCAGGAGCTCAAGGTCTACGAGTCGTTCGACGAGTACCTGCGCGCCTGGGTCTTGATCCACGCCCTGCACCGCAAGCTCGGCTTCCCGGGCGACTCGCCGGGAATGATCTTCAACATGAGCGTCGGCTACAACCTCGAGGGAATCCTCAAGCCGAACGTCCAGTGGTACCTGGACGTCATGCGCGACTGCTCGGCCTACAAGCAGGCCTACGTCGACATCGTCGCCGAGTGGTGCCCGGAAGTGCGCGACGTCGAGATCCCCGACCTGATCTCCGACACGGTCACGCTCTCGACCATGCACGGCTGCCCGCCCGACGAGATCGAGAAGATCTGTGCCTATCTGATCGAAGAGCGCGGGCTTCACACCAGCGTCAAGTGCAACCCGACGCTCCTCGGCGCCGACCGCGTGCGCTCGATCATCAACGACGAGCTCGGCTTCGGCGATGTGCCCGTTCCCGACGAGGCCTTCGGCCACGACCTGCTCTACGTCGACGCGGTGCCGATGCTCCACAACCTCAAGCGGCTGGCGCGCGAGAAGGAGCTGGTCTTCGGCGTGAAGCTGACCAACACCCTCGAGGTCGACAACTGGCGCACGGTCTTCCCGGAAGACAAGATGATGTACCTCTCGGGACGCGCGCTGCACGCGGTGACCACCAGCCTGGCCCTGACCCTGGCCGAGGAGTTCCGCGGCGACCTGCTGATCTCCTTCGCCGGCGGCGCCGACTGCTACAACGTCGCCGATCTGCTGCGCTCGGGCGTGACCAGCATCACCGTCTGCTCGGACCTGCTGAAGTCGGGCGGCTACATGCGCATGCTGCAGTACTTCGAGACCCTGAACGCGGCGATGGACGAGGTGGGCGCGCTCGACATGACCGACTTTGTCTGCAAGTCGGCGCTCGGCCGCGACGAGCTGGCCGAGTTCGGCCCGATGCTGCGCTATGCCCTGCTCACCGACACCGGTCTGGCGCTCGACGCCGGGGCGACCGAGCGGCTGGCGGCCCGGCTCGGCGAGCCGCTGGAGGGGCGCGCCGTCGAAGCCATCCACACCTGGGCGGAACGAGAGGGCCTGGACGCGAAGCGCGCCAACGTCCTCACCGACCGCGCGGTCAAGGTCCTCTCCCGCGTCAACCTCCGCCAGTACGCCGCCGAGGCGCGCGCCGAGTGGCGCAGCCGTAAAGACTCGTTCCGCACCGACCGTTCGAAGACTCCGCGGCCGCTCGGCCTCTTCGACTGCATCGAGGCGCCCTGCGTCGACGAGTGCCCGGTGAATCAGAAGGTCCCGCAGTACATGGGCGCGGTTCGCGAGGGCGACTTCGACCGCGCCGTCGAGATCGCCCGCGAAGACAATCCGCTGCCGGCGATTCTCGGCCGGGTCTGCGACCATCTGTGCGAGAACACCTGCATTCGCACCCACTACGACGAGCCGCTCGCGATCCGCGAGATCAAGCGCTTCATCATGAGCCACGAGCGGGATCCGAAGCTCGCCGAGGAGCGGCCGTCGGCTTCCGGCAAGGTGGCCATCATCGGCGCCGGCCCGGCCGGCCTCTCCGCCGCCCAAAAGCTGGCCGAAGGCGGCCGCGCGGTGACGATCTTCGAGAGGTACCCCTACGCCGGCGGCATGGTCGGCGGCGCGATCCCTTCGTACCGGCTCCCCCGGGCCGAGATCGACCAGGACGTACGCGTGCTCGAAGAGCTCGGCGTCGACATCCGCTACAGCCATACGGCGGGCGTCGACTTCACTCTCGGCGAGCTCCGCGCCCAGGGCTACGACACGTTCTTCGTGGCCGCGGGCGCGCAGATCGCCAAGAAGCTCAATCTCCCCGGCGAGGACTCGGAAGGCATCATGGACGCGCTCCTCTTCCTGCGCAGCGTGCGCGAGGAGAATCCGGTCGCGATCGGCAAGCGGGTCGGGGTGATCGGCGCCGGCGACACCGCCATGGACTGCGTGCGCTCGGCCTACCGACTCGGCTCCGAGGTCACCCTCATCTACCGACGCACGATCGACCAGATGCCCGCCGACCGCGAGGAGATCAAGGGCGCGATCGAGGAGGGCATCCGAATCGTCGAGCTGGCCAAGCCCCACGCCCTCGAGATCGAAGACGGCAAGCTCAGCGGGCTGACCTGCACCCGCATGGAGTACCGCGGCGACCGCGACGCTTCCGGCCGCAAGATCCCGCACGAGATCGAGGACTCCGAGTTCGACATTCCGCTCGACACCCTGATCCTCGCCATCAGCCAGCACGCCTTGCTCGACTTCTTCGGGCATCAGATGCCGGAGCTGACCGAGCGCGGCTACATCGACGTCGACCCCGAGACCTTCGAGACCTCGATCCCCGGCGTCTACGCCGGCGGTGACGTGGCGGCCGACGGACCGTCGTCCATCGTCAAGGCTTCGGCCGACGGCAAGCGCGTGGCCGACGCGATCCTCGGCACCGACTCGAGTCCGGCCCAGGTGGCCACCCAGGAGCCGGAGAGCTTCGATCTCCACGCCCTCCTCCAGCGCCGCGCCCACCGCGACTGGCGGGTACCGGTGAAGCACACCCCGCTCGACCAGCGGATGAGCTTCGACGAGACCATCCTGACCTACACACCGGAGGAAGCGAAGGCCGAGGCGAGTCGCTGCCTCGACTGCCACGAGATCTGCAGCCTGTGCGTCGGCGTCTGCCCCAACATGGCGCTCATGACCTACGACTCCGACGGCCTCCAGGTCAGCCTGCCTCGGCTCACCATCGCCGACGGCGAGGTGGTCGCCGGCGAGGCCGCCGAGTTCCGCGCCGACCAGCGCTACCAGATCGCCTGCCTCACCGACTTCTGCAACGAGTGCGGCAACTGCACCACCTTCTGCCCGACCTCCGGCGATCCGTACAAAGACAAGCCTCGGCTCTATCTGGATCGCGAGGACTTCGAGGCCCAGAGCGACAACGCCTTCATGCTGATCCGCGACGGCGACACCCGGGCGATCGAAGCGCGCTGGTCGGGCGAGACCCACCGGCTGGAGCTCAACGGCCGGCTCGACTACCGCTCGCCGGCGCTCGAGGCGACCCTCGACCCCACGGACTTCGAGCTCCTCGAGGCCAAGCCCGGTAAGGCCGCCGCCGAGGGGCAGGCGGTCTCCCTCGAGCCCGCCGCCAGCATGTACGTCGTCCTCACCGGCCTCGCCGGCTCGATGCCGCACCTGCCCTGGTCGACGCCCGACGAGCCCGGCACCAAGGTCGAGCATCCCGGCTACGAGGAGTAGCCGCGATGGAGATCGACCGCGGCACCCGCCTCGCCGGCTGGGCACTGATCGTCGGCCCCTTGCTGTCGGTCTTCGCCATGAGCCACCACCCGTCCGCCGGAGCCTCGGGCACCGCCGAGCGCATGGCCGAGCTGGTGCGCCTGGGGCCCCTTTCGGCGGTCGTCCACGGCTCGTTGATCGCGCTGATGGTGCTGATCTTCTGGGGTCTGACGCGCCTGGCGGGCGTTCTCGGCTGGAGCTCGAGCGGCGTTCAGCTCGCGGCGATCGCCTACGGGTTGGGAGTGCTCTGCATGACGGGCGCGGCCGCCGTCAGCGGCTTCATCGTGCCGGGCCTCGCCGGGCAGTACGAGGCGGCGACCCCCGCGGCGACGAAGGCCGCCGTAGCCGTCTTCCGCTTCAGCTTCGAGGTCAACCAGGCGCTGGCCAAGATCGGCGCGGTCGCCCAGTCGGCGGGGATCTTCCTGTGGTCGTGGGCGCTCGCCCGGCGTGCCGAGGCTCCGACCTGGGTCCGGGCGGTCGGCTGGATCGGGCTGGCGGTGGGTGCGCTCCCGGTGATCGGGCTCGTCGCCGGGCGACTGACCTTGAACGTCGCCGGGATGACCGCGGTGGTGCTGGCGCAGGCAGCGTGGACAATGGGCGTGGGCGCCTGGCTGGTGACTCGCGCCCGGCGCGGGGCCTCCTGACGGTGGCTCCAGCCTCGCCGTGGATCAAGAAGCCGCAAGGGATCCAGATCTTCACCCGCCTGGCCTGCGTATTGCAGCGTATGAACACAATGAAACCCGAGACCGGCTCCGTCGTTCCGGTGCAGCGATCCGATGGAACCGAGAAGCCTGCCACCACCTGGCCCGTTGACCGAAGGGAGTAGCTCCATGCCTCTGTTCCGATTCGATCTTCTCCTCGTGCCGCTCGCCGCCCGCGCCGCCGCCGCGGTCGCCCTGGCTTTCGCCCTGCTTGCGGCCCCGGCGGCCACCGCCGCCGTCGAGCCGCACGAGATCTACGGCACCGGGGTCAGTCTGGCCGAAACGACGCGCATCGCCGACATCCTCGCCAATCCCGACGCCTACGTCGGCAAGACGGTGCGCGTCGAGGGCGGAGTGCTCGAGGTCTGTCCCAAGAAGGGCTGCTGGATGGAGATCGGCGACGC
>JAHEKO010000265.1 GCA_024638355.1 Acidobacteriota bacterium | reverse complement strand
GCTCGGTCAGCTTCAGATAGCGCCGAAAGAACTTCTCCGGATCGGGCCGCCGCCGGATGGTCAGGAAGTCGATGACCTGGATGAAGAGCCGGGTCGCGCCGCCGCTCGCCCGCTGCACGGTCTCCACCAGCTCGGAGAGTCCCGGAATGAACCGATCGTGGCCGATCCGCAGCAGCGGTCCACTCGGGATGTCGCGAATGCCGGTCGCCTCGACCACCAGCGCCCCGGGCCGGCCGCGAGCGAAGCGCTCGTACCACTCGAGGATCTCGTCGGTGACGAAGCCCTCCCCGGTGGCCCGCCAGGGCACCATCGCCGGCACCCAGGTGCGCTCGGCGAGGGTGGTCGAGCCGATCCGCAGCGGGCTGAACAGACGTGAGCGGGCGGCCTCTTCGACCGTCGGCCAGCGCGCCTCGGGAAGCTCGTGCTTGATCCGCTCGGGCGGTTTCCACACGCCGGGGATTGTAGCGGGGGCGACTGAACGCCGCGTGGACGGCGGCGCCGCACTGCCGCTCTCTCCACCGCAAGCTCCTCCGGTCGCGGTGCCGACGAAGCGTCGACACCGCTCGGAAGAACTCCACCGTGACTGAGCGGGGAGGGCCTCCGTGCGCCCCGCCCCGGGCCGCGAGGACTAGTCGCCGCAGCTCAGATTCACCCTCCCAAAGTCCGCGGTGATGACACCGTTGTTGTTGAACGTGATGTGGAAGACCACATGGATCCTCAAATCATTCCCCGGTCCCGGAGCCTGCAGGTCCCAATGGCCAGCCTGGGTCGCGTTGCAGCCCTCGGCGCAGCCGCCAGGGAAGTTGTGGGTGGTTTGGTTGAAGGCGTAGGTCGAGTTGTAGCTGAGGCCGCTGTCCTGACCGACGCAATCCACGCCCTGGTCATTCTCGTGGATCTTGAGAAGAGTCCGTTTCTTGTTGGTCGTGCCATGGATCACGACGTGGGTGAAGCCGGTGCACACTACGGGCTCACCGCAATTGTGGACGAACAGGGTGCCGTTGTTGTCGAACTTGAAGTTATCGGTGAACGTGATCGCCTGGGCATCGGCGGCCGAAGGCGCCAGCATGAGCATCAAACCCGAGACCATCACGCCGAGACTCACGCTTCGAAAGACAGATTGCATCATCAGCTCTCTCCTTGTTTGCAGGGGAATCGATGCCGCCACTGGGAGTCCCAGCGAGTCTCGCAAGGGTCAGTGCGTTGGACATGACACACCCTGGCAGTTATATGATTCGCAATACAATAGCACAAGATCCAGTGGCGTCAACTCGCCGAGACAGGGGGTGCCTACAGTCTTGCGGCTCAGGATGGTCCGGTAGCCTCCTGGAGCGGTATTCCTTGTCACCGAGAGCGGGATATCCAAGCTCGTAGGACACCCGCACCAACGGGTGTTTCGCCGGCGGCTCCCTCTTGCGAGGATGCTCTTCGAAGGAGGCAGGGAGATGGACAGCACACTTCTCGAAGACGCGGTCCGGGACTTCTTGGAGCAGAAGCGCATCGCCGTGGCCGGCGTATCTCGCTCGAAAGACCAGGCGGCGAACGCCATCTACAAGAAGCTGCGCGCGAGCGGCTATCGGGTTTTCGCGGTCAACCCAAAGACCGAGAGCGTCGAAGGCGACGCCTGCTACCCGAGTCTCTCGGCCATACCGGCCGGGGTCGACGGGGTGGTGATCGCCACCCACCCGGATGCCGCCCCGGATGTCGTCCGCGAGTGCACCGAGCTTGGCATCGGACGGGTCTGGATGCACCGCTCGTTCGGCCGCGGCAGCGTCTCCTCCGAGGCCGTCGCGCTCTGCAGGGAGCACGACATCCGGGTCATCCCTGGCGCCTGTCCGATGATGTACTGCGCTCCGGTCGACGGCGGGCACCGCTGCATGCGCTGGCTGCTGGGCGTTTTCGGCGGGCTTACCAAGGCGGCCGCCGCGCTGCTTCTTCTCGGATCCACGGGGCTCTTGTTCGGTGCGTGCCGGCAGGCGGCGCCCGAGGTGCCGGCGGAGGATCTCGCGCGCGCCCAGGCCGAGCTTCTGCCGTTCAAGGAGCAGATGCTGGATGCGCTGACGACCTCGCTCGAGGCGGGACCGGCAAACGCGATCTCGGTCTGCCGCGAGCGAGCGCCGGAGATCGCCGCGGCGCTGAGCGTCGACGGCGTCGAGATGGGACGCACCAGCCATCGCCTGCGCAACCCGAAGAACGCGCCGCCGCCCTGGGCCGAGCCGCTGCTCGCCGCCTACCTGGAAGACCCCGCCCGGGAAGGACCGATGGCGGTCTACATCGACGAGTCGACCATCGGCTACGTCGAGCCGATCCGCGCGGTGTCGTTCTGCCTCAGCTGCCATGGCCCGGCGGTCGAGCCCGAGCTGCTCGAGGAGATCCGCTCGCTCTATCCCGAGGACCGGGCGACTGAATTCCGCACCGGCGATCTCCGCGGCCTCTTCTGGTTGACGATGCCCTCGTAGGTCCGGCTAGAGCTGGTTGCCGACGTCCACCGTGGTCTTGTGGAACGAAGCCACCCGGTTGATCTCGTCGCGCACGCAGACCGCGATGGTGTGCGGGCCGCTTTCGAGCTCGACGTTGACGACCAGCGTCCGCGGCTCGTCCTCCTCCGGCTTTCCCACCAGCGGGATGACCTTCTCGCGCATCGGCGTGCGACGACCCTTGTCGTCTTCGGCCATCATCAACACCCGCAAGAGCTGGTTCTCGCCGTCGGGGCGCGCGAGCGTGCCGAGGCTGCCGGCCGGCAGCACGATCTCGACCGGCACCCGCCAGGTCTTGCCCGCCGCCGGCACCTGGTCGCCAACCCGGATCTCGGTGCCGAGCGGATTGTCCTCCCAGCCGAGCACCAGGGTGGCGAGGGTGCGCTCCGCCATCCGCTCCGCTTCGGGAATCGCCCGATACCTCTGCCGGTAGCGAAGCTGCGCCCCCTTGGCCGCGCGACCGACCAGCTCCACCCGGATCGCGTGGCTGTCGCCGTCCCAACCGGTGGGCGGGGCGAAGCCCAGGGAGTAGTAGTCGGCGAAATCTTCGGCCATCCGCTCGAGCTCGGGGCCCGGCGAGTTGGCGTTCAGGAACGCCTTGCCGCCGGTCTGGTCGGCCATGACGAAGAGCGAGCCCTGCAGGTTGCCGACCCGCAGTGAGTCGACCCTCGCCGAGGGCATGAACCTCCGATCGCCGATCTCGGCCGAGGCCGACGAGAAGCCCGTCAGGCCGGCGGTCTCGAGCGCGTAGAGGGTCACCCGGTGGGCGTTGGCGTACTCGGCGAGCTCGGTCAGCGTGCTGGTCTCGTCCCAGCGCGTCATGAAGGCGAACATCTCCCTGTCGCGCTCGGGGCAGAGCTCGCCCAGGAAGGAGTAGAGGTCGATTCCCGGCCGCTGCTCCAGACCGTCGCTCAGGTAGAGGATCGACTTGCGTCCCGGCACGCCGCCAAGCGACCGCGTCAGCCCGAGAAGCCCGCTCTGCGCGCTCTGTACCCTGCTTCCGGCCGCCTGGGCATAGGTGTCGACCGCGGCGATCATCTGCTCCCAGCCCGCGCTACAGGGGTCCTGGCCGAGGTCGAGAAAGAGCGTGTAGATCGACTCGATCTGGTCCATCGCCTGCCGGCGCTCGCTCTGCTGGGTCAGCCCGCGTGCGGACATCTTGCCGATCTTGGCCAGCACCTCGCGCGCGCGGTCGGCCTCGGCCGTCACCGGCGTCAGGATCTTGAGCCCGGGGTCGTAGACCGCGATCATGAAGCCGACCCCGGCGCCCGCCTGCTCGACGACGAAGGCCTCGACCTCGTCCAGCACGCGGTTGCGATGGTGCGGCGTGAGAGTCGAGTTGTCGACGTAGACGACCACGGTGAGCGGATCCGGGATCGTCGCCGGCGGCTCCGATCCGAGCTCGGCGTCGAGCTCACCGGCCGCGCCGCCGCTCCCCCCCGACGCGCCCAGGACGCGGCTGAAGTGGGTCACTTCGACCGGCCGGCCGTCCTGATAGACGACGAAGTCCTCGCGCCCCAGCCCGTCGACCCGTCGGCCCTTCTTGTCGGTGACGAAGACGTCGATATTGACCAGGCGAACGTCGACCGAGTCGTCGAACGCCGGCGGGCTCTCCTGGGCGGCCGCCGGTACGACCACCAGCACCAGCAGCAGGAGTGCCCCCCTCACGGCATCACCTCGACGACGGTGCGGTGGAACGACGCCACCCGATTGACCTCGTCGCGCACCCCCACCGCGATTCGATGCGCACCCGGCTCGAGCTCCATGTTGACCACCAGCTTGATCGGCTCGGAGCCACCCCCCAGCCGCACCGGAATCAGCTTTTCGCGCATCGGCGTCCGCCGGCTCCTACCGTCCTCCGCCATCATCAGCACCCGGATCAGCTGCTGCTGAGCCGAGCCCGCGAGTCCGGCGAGCTTTTCCGCCGGCAGCGAGATCTCCACCGGCACCTGCCGGACGTCGCCTTCGAGGGGCGTCTGCTCTCCGACCCGGATCTCGGTGCCCAGCGGATTGTCCTCCCAGCCGAGCACCAGGGCCGCCAGCGTCCGCTCGGCCAGGCGCTCGTCCTCCGGAATCGCGCGGTAGCGACTGCGGTAGCGCAGCTTCCTCCCCTTGGCGGCCTCGTCGACCAGCGCCACGAAGATGGTGTGCCGCGCGCCGTCCCAGCCGGTGGGAGGCACGAAGCCGATCGAGTAGTAGTCGCCGAAGTCCTCGGCCAGCCGGCCCAGGTCGTCGCCCGGAAAGTTGCTGTTCAGGAAGGCCCGTCCGCCGGTGGCGTCCGCCATCAGGAAGAGCGAGCTCTGCAGATTACTGACGCGCAAGGTGTCGTTCCTGCCGGAGGGCGTGAACTGCTTCGAGGCGAACTCGACCGAGGCGGCCGATGAGCTGGTGAGGCCGGCCGTCTCCAGCGCGTAGAGGGTCACCCGGTGGCTGTTGGCGTACTCGGTCAGCTCGCCCAGCCGCGGCGTCTCGTCCCAGCGCGTGTAGTAGCCGAAGACGTCGCGCTCGCGCCGCGGGCAGAGCTCGCCGAGATAGGAGTAGAGATCGATGCCCGGGCGCTGCTCGAGGCCGTCGCTCAGGTAGAGGAGCGATTTGCGGCCCGGCACGCCGCCGAGCGACCGGGTGAGTCCCAGGAGCGCCGCCTGGACCTGGCCGACGCGCGCCCCCGCGGCCTGTGAGTAGTCGTCGACCGCGCCGAACATCTGCTCCCAGCCGTCGACGCAGGGATCGAAGCTCAGGCTGCCCTGGCGCGCGGTCGTCGCGCCGGGGTTGCCCGGACCCGCCTCTTCGAAGATCTCCCAGATGTCCTGGATCAGCTCCATCGTTCGGCGGCGCTCGCCCACCGCGTTGAGCCCGCGCGCCGGCATGTCGGCGACCCGCCGGAACGCGGCGCTCGCCTGCTCGACGTCGCGCGAGAGCGGCATCACGATCTCCAGCCCGGGGTTGAAGACCGCCATCATGAACGGAACGCCGGCGCCCATCTGCGCGACCGCGAAGGCCTCCAGATCGGCCAGGACCCGGTTGCGATGGTGCGGCGTCAGCGTCGTGTTGTCGACGAACACGACCACCGTCTGGGGCTCCGAGAGCGTCGTCAGGGGCTCCGCGCCGAGGCCGGTGTCGACCTCGGCGGGCTCCCCGCCCGTCGCCCGCGCCGAACCGCGAACCCGGCTGAAGTTCGTGATCTCGACCGGCCGACCGTCCTGGAGGACGGCGAAGTCCTCTCGTTCGAGATCCGAGACGCGCCGGCCCTTCTTGTCGGTGACGAAGACGTCGACGTTCACCAGGCGAACGTCGACCGACTCGCCGAACCGCGCCTCGGGCTCCTG
>JAHEKO010000264.1 GCA_024638355.1 Acidobacteriota bacterium | reverse complement strand
ACGACTCGGTGGACGTGGTGGTGTCGAACTGCGTGCTGAACCTGGTGGACAACGCGCACAAGGTCGAGCTCTTCGCGGAGATCCACCGCGTCTTGCGGCGTGGCGGCCGGGCGGTCATCTCCGACATCGTCAGCGACGAGCCGATCCCCATCGAAATGCAGGAAGACGCGGAGCTGTGGAGCGGCTGCATCTCGGGAGCCTTCACCGAGGAGGGCTTTCTCGAGGCCTTCGAGAGCGCCGGCTTCTACGGCGTGCGCCTGCTCGAGCGCCAGCCCGAGCCGTGGCGCACGGTCGACGGCATCGAGTTCCGCTCGGTCACCGTAGAGGCGTTCAAGGGCAAGGAGGGCCCGTGCGTCGAGCGCAAGCAGGCGGTCATCTACCGCGGGCCGTTCAAGGAGGTTCTCGACGACGACGGCCATCGCATGGAGCGCGGCCGGCGCTATGCGGTTTGCGACAAGACCTACAACATCTACAAACGGGCGCCGTACGGCGAGCACTTCGAGTTCGTCGAGCCGCTCGAGGAGGTGCCGCTCACGGAAGCCGGCCCCTTCGACTGCTCGCGCACGCCCCTGCGCCATCCGCGCGAGACCAAGGGGCAGGACTACCACGCGACCACCGAGGCGAAGGCGTGCTGCGAGCCCGGCGACTGCTGCTGAGCCGCGACGGTTGACCATGGTCGAGACCACCCGTTCGAGCCCTCCGGCGGAGAACCTCGCGGCTCCGGTCGTCGAGCTGGGCTCGCTCGACACCCTCTGGTTCCAGGTCGCGGGCACGGTCTGCAACCTCGCCTGCACGCACTGCTTCGTCTCCAGCTCGCCGACGAACCACACCCACGAGAACCTGTCGCTGGCCGAGATCGTCCCCTACCTCGAGGAGGGGTCGCGCCTGGGCGTCAGGGAGTACTACTTCACCGGCGGCGAGCCGTTCCTCAATCCCGAGATGGAGGCAATCCTCGCCAAGACCCTCGAGCTCGGGCCGGCGACGGTGCTCACCAACGGCCTGCTGCTCGATCCGGTGCGCTGCGAGCGGCTGGCCGCGCTGGCCGCGGCGAGCGACTACTCGCTCGACCTCCGGGTTTCGATGGACGGCTACGACGCCGAGTCCAACGACCCGATCCGCGGCGAGGGCACCTTCGAGCGCATTCTCGCCGGGATCGGCAACCTCCACCGCGCCGGCCTCAACCCGGTGATCACGGTGACCGAGGTCCACGACGCCAACGCCTCGCGCGAGGGCCGCGTGCGCTTCTTCCGTCTCCTCACCGAGCTCGGCATCGACAAGCCGCGGCTCAAGATCCTGCCCATCTTTCGCATGGGGGCCGAGGCCGAGCGCGGCGGCGCCTACGAGAGCTGGCAGCGCCTGCGTCAGGGCGACGCACCCGCGGGCGACTGGTCGCACCTGCAGTGCAGCGCCTGCCGGATGGTCACGGATCAGGGTGTCTGGGTGTGCCCGATCCTGGTCAACGAGCCCGAGGGCAAGATGGGCGAATCGCTCGCCGACACGCTCGAGCCCTACCCGCTCGAGCATCCGGCCTGCTGGACCTGTCACGTCTACGGAGTGAGCTGCAGGACCTGATCAGGAGGCCGAAGCCGATGCCGTCTCGCTCTCCAAAGGACCAACGCGACCGCCAGCGCCGCGAGAGCTCCAAGCTCACGGCCCACCGCGGGCTCGCCACCTGGGGCGAGAAGCTGGTGCCGCTCGCCGAGTTCCGGCGCGCGACCGCCGCCGCCGGGCGAGCTCTCTCGGCGAGCGAGCGCGAGCTCGAGGTGGCGAGCTGGCGCGAGCCGCGGCCCGACCCGACGCCGGTCGAGGGACCCTTCTCCAGGGTCGCGGTGTTCGGCGGCGTCTACAACAACCACTACGCGCTGGCCGCCCTGCTCGACGACGCGCGTGCTCGCGGCGCCGAGGCGATCTACTGCCTGGGCGACCTGGGCGGGTTCGGGCCGAGCCCCGAGAAGGTCTGGCCGCTGCTCGAGCGAGGCTCGGTGCGGACGATCCAGGGCAACTACGAGGAGTCGCTCGCCGCGGGGCTCGAAGACTGCAACTGCGGCTATACCGACCCGCGCGACAACCACTTCGCCGAGCTCTCCTACGGCTACACAGCGCGCAACTGCTCGCCGCAGTTCAAGCTGTGGATGGGCGAGCTCCCCAAGCGCCGCCGCATCCGGGTCGGCGAGCGCGAGCTGCTGCTCGTCCACGGCTCGCCGCGGCGAATCAACGAATTCCTCTTCCACTCCACCTCGCCGGTGCCCTTCCTCGAGGTGCTGCTCGCCCAGGAGCGGGCGGACGGGCTCCTCTGCACCCATACCGGCCTACCCTGGCACCGCCGGCTCGAATCGGGCGGCGACGTGATCAACGTCGGGGTGATCGGCCGGCCCGCCAACGACGGCCGCGCCGAGGTCTGCTACTGCCTGGTCGACGACCGCGAGGACGAGCTCGGGGTCGAGCTGGTCGGGCTCGGCTACGACCACCACGCGCTGGCCGAAGAGATGCGCCGCGAGGCGCTGCCGAACGAGTTCATCGAGACCGTGCTCTCGGGCTGGTGGACGACCTGCCTCGAGATCCTGCCCGCCAAGGAGCGCGCCGCTTCGCGGTTCTAGCTGGAGATCTACCCGAATGACCGAGTCCAAGCCCCGCATCGCCATCATCGGAGCCGGCCCCGCCGGATTGGAGGCCGCGCTGGCCGCCGCCGACCACGGCTATCCCTTCAAGCTCTACGAGGCTTCGGACCGGGTCGCCGCGCACGTCCGCGAGTGGGCTCACGTGCGGCTCTTCTCGCCGTGGGGTCTCAACATCTCGCCGCGCATGCGGCGGCATCTCGAGCGCGCGGGCCGCGAGCTGCCGGATCACGATAGCCAGTTCTGCCCCTCCGGCCGGGAGCTGATCGACGTCGCGCTCCAGCCGACCGCCGAGCTGCCCGAGATCGCTCCCCACCTCGTCACCGGCGTGCGGGTCAAGCAGATCGGGCGTGAAGGCCTGCTCAAGCACGAGGAGATCGCGTCGGGGGCGCGTGCCGCGGCGCCCTTCCGGCTGCTGCTGACCGAAGCGGGCGGCGGCGAGCGGATCGAGCATGCCGATGTCGTGCTCGACTGCACCGGCACCTGGGGCCAACCGAACACCCTGGGCGACGGCGGCATCGCCGCGCCCGGCGAGTCGGGTCTCGACGATGCGATCGACCGCTCGATCCCGGACGTCTCGCGGGACGAGCGCTACTGGGCCGACAAGACCATCCTGCTGGTCGGTGCCGGCCACTCCGCCCAGACCGCGGTGGTCGATCTGGCGCGGTTGGCCGAGGCGCACCCGGAGACCCGGATTCTCTGGGCGCTGCGTAGCGAGGACCCCTCCTGGCACATCGATCCCGAGGATCCGCTGCCCGAGCGGTCGCGGCTCGTCGCCGCCGCCGCGCAGCTCTCGGAAGATCCCGACTCGCCGGTCGAGCCTCTGCGCGGCGTGGTGGTCGAGTCGCTCGCCCCTCTCAACGGCGGCTATCAGGTCACCCTGCGCACGAAGAGCGGCGAGCGGCTCCGGCGCAAGGTCGATCGCATCCTGTCGCTCACCGGCTCGGTCGGCGACCACGATCTCTACCGCCAGCTCCAGGTGCACGAGTGCTACGCCACCAGCGGACCGATGAAGCTCGCCGCGGCGCTGCTCGGCGCGGCGAGCGAGGATTGCCTCGCGCAGGAGAGCCACGGCGCCGACACGCTGGTGAACCCCGAGCCCAACTTCTTCATTCTGGGCTCGAAGTCGTACGGGCGGAATCGCAGCTTCCTGATGCGCGTCGGTTGGCAGCAAGTGGACGAGGTCTTCTCGCTGCTCACCGCGCATGAGCCGGCGGCGGCTGTGGAATAGTCACTACTCGCCCGCCCCGTGCGACTGGCATCATGTTTCGAGAGTCGCCGAATCTCTCGGCGCTCTCGATCGCATGCGTGGCGACGTACCGGTATGAGGCTTCTGCTGCTGGCACCCCACCCGTTCTTTCAACTGCGGGGGACGCCTATCGACGTCGAGCTGGTGATCCGGGCGCTGAGCGAGAGGGGCGTGGTCGTCGACGTCATGACCTACCACGAGGGCACGGACGTCGACTATCCGGGGACGACCATCCATCGCATTCGCGCGCCGCGGTGGCTCAACGGCGTTCGACCGGGCTTTTCGGTGCGCAAGCTCTTCTGCGACGTTCTGCTCTTCTCCCGGGCCTGGAAGCTGGTCCTGCGCAACCACTACGACGTGATCCACGCCGGCGAGGAGGCGGCGCTGATGGCGTGGGTCTTCAAGCTCCTGCGCGGCGTGCCGTATGTCTACGACATGGACTCGTCGATCGCCCAGCAGATGGTCGAGAGGCTGCCGCTGCTGCGGCCGCTCTCGCCGCTCTTCGGCTGGGCCGAGCGCGTCGCCATTCGCGGCGCGGTCGCCGTCGCGCCGGTCTGCCATGCGCTCGGCGAGATGGCCGTCGAGCGAGGCGCCCGCAACGTAGTCATCCTGCACGACATCTCCCAGCTGACCGACGAGCACTTCCGCCCCTCCTGGAGCCTACGCGAGCGGCTCGGTATCGAAGGGCCGACACTGCTCTACGTGGGCAATCTGGAGCCCTATCAGGGAGTCGACCTCCTGCTCGAGAGCTTCACCGTCGCCCTGCCGCGGAGGCCCGATCTCCAACTGGTGATCGGCGGCGGCACGCCCGAGGATATCGCCGCCTACCGGCGCAAGGCCGAGCGGCTCGGCGTCGTCGACAACACGCATTGGCTCGGCTGGTGGCCGAACGCCGAGCTGGGCGAGCTGCTGGCGCAAGCCGACGTCCTCGTCGCGCCCCGAATCACGGGGATCAACACGCCGATGAAGATCTTCCCCTATCTCCACTCGGGACGACCGCTGCTCGCGACCCGGCTTCCCACGCACACGCAGCTCCTCGACGACGCCGTGGCCATGCTCGCGCCGCCCGACCCGGAGGAATTCGCCGCGGCGATGCTCCGCCTGGCCGACGATTCGGCCTTGCGCGACCGCCTGGGGGCGGCCGGGCGGCAGTTCGTGCTGCGTAATCACTTGTACGAGCACTACCGGCTCCGCTTCAAAGAGCTGTACGACCTCGTCGACTTCGCCCTGCCGGCGCCCGCCCACGAGAGCGCGGCCGTCGCCGGAAGCTGAGACCGAGCCTCCTACCCGCACTCCCGAGATCGTGAAGGTACTGGTCACAGGAGGGACGGGCTTTACCGGCTCCCACCTCGTCCGCCGCCTCCTCGCCCGCGGCGACGAGGTGCGCGTGCTCGACAACCAGGAGGGCCTCTTCCACGACGAGCTCGCGGCACTGGGCGCGGACATTCGTCTCGGCAGCGTCACCGATGGCGACCTGGTCGCGGCTTGCGTCGACGGCCGGGAGGTGGTCCATCACCTGGCGGCGGCGTTCCGCAAGCTCGACGTGCCCGATCAGCACTATCGCGACGTCAATGTCGAAGGAACCCGGCGGTTGGCCGAGGCCGCGCTCGCCGCCGGGGTGCGGCGGTTCGTCTACTGCAGCACCCAGGGCGTCCACGGCCATATCCAGGATGTGCCGGGCAGCGAGAGCTCGCCGATCGCCCCCGAGGACTACTACCAGCAGACCAAGTACGAAGGCGAGGTGGCGCTCCAGCCGCTGATCGAGCGCGGGCTGAACGCGGTGACCCTGCGGCCGACCGCCATCTACGGACCCGGCGACCCGGCCCGCTTCCTGATGTTGTTCAAGATGGTCGCCAAGGGCCGCTTCCTGATGTTCGGCGACGGCGAGACCTTCTACCATCCGGTGCACATCGACAACCTGGTCGACGCCTTCCTGCTGGCC
>JAHEKO010000263.1 GCA_024638355.1 Acidobacteriota bacterium | reverse complement strand
AGCAGCGCGTAGAGCAGGCTCACGCGAAACATCAGCCGGGTCCTGCCGAGCGCCATCACGCACGATCGGGCGGCGGACAGGGTCGCCCGCAGGCCGAGAAACGGCACCAGCACGACGAGCAGCGGCGTGATGGAGATCCACTGGTCACCCAGAACGATCGGCACGAAGTCGTTCGACGTGACGGCGAATCCGAGCGCGGCCGGAAGGCTGAGGCTGCCGAGAACGTTGATCGACTCGCGAACCGCGCGCCGCAGACGGGCCGGCTCGACGGCGATCCGGCTGAACGAGGGGAAGAGGATCCGTTGCAGCGGACTGATGAGCTCGTTCGTCGGCATCACGCCGACTCGCTGGGTCATGAAGTAGGCGCCGGCGTCCGCGACTCCGAGCAGCGCCCCGACGATGATGCGGTCGGTGCGCAGCGCCAGGGTCGACACCGCGGTCGCCAGCGACATCCAGGCGCTGAAGCGGAAGATCTCCCGCCATCTCGAGAACGTGAGCCGCGGCAGGTAGGGCGAGAGCGCGTAGGTCGACAGCAGGCTCGCGAGGCTCCTGACCACGATCCCCAGCACCAGCGCCCAGTAGCTCCGGTAGACGATTCCGACGTAGAGCGTCACGGCCGCCGATGCCGCCGTGGCGACCAGCGTCATCACCGCCAGCCTGGAATAGACCAGGTCGCGCTCGAACATGACGAAGCGCGGATTCGCCAGGCCGTCCAGCAGCGGGGCGGCGGCGAGGACGAGAAGAATCGCGGTGATGCGCGGATCGCCGACGAAGGGCGCGGCGCACGCCATGACCACCGCGGCCAGGGCGCCCCGCACGGCGGACAGCGTCCAGGCGCTGTCGTAGAGCTCGCGATCCTCTTCGCGGGAGTGGATCAACGCCTGCTTGACGTCGAACTCGCTCAAGCCCTCGATGATCGAGACGATCGACGCCGCGATGGCCACCAGGCCGAAGTCCTCGGGCACCAGGATCCGAGCGAGCACGGCCAGAGCGACGAATCCGACGAGTCGGTCGATCAGGCGGTAGGAGTAGATCCAACCCGCGCCTCGGGCGATGCGTGTGGCGTTTCCGCTCATCCCGTGCGCCGGTCTTCCAGGAGGCGTGCCAGGGCGAGCTCGGTGCGGCCGGCGATCGCCGGCCACGAGTGCTCGTCGGCGATGCGCCGTCCGCCGCGCGCGAGGCGCTCTCGTAGAGACGCCTCGCCGAGCGCCCGGCTCAGCGCCCGAGCGAGCTCCTCCGGAGAGTCCGGCTCGACGAGCAGGGCGCTCTCGCCGTCGGCGAGCAATTCCGGCAGACCGCCCACCCGGGTGGCAACGACCGCGACGCCAAGCGAAAGGGCCAGGTAGAGGACTCCCGACTGACTGATGCGCCGATAGGGCATGACCAGCACGTCGGCCGCCGCGAAGTAGCGGGCCACTTCCGAGAAGGGCACGTAGCCGAAACGGTGAACGACCCCCAGGCGCGTCGCCCACTCCCGGAGCTCTTCCCTGCGGCCGCGGTCGAGCCTCACCGGGTCGCCGGCCACGACCAGGCGCGCGGCGCTCCGCGCCGACGCCACGGCCGGCCAGGCCTCGAGCAGCAGGTCCAGTCCCTTGTACTCGCGGACATAGCCGAAGAAGAGCGCCACCTCGTTCCCCGGCTCCAGGCCGAGATCGAGCCGGGCGGTCGCCCGCTCGATCGGCTCGCCGCGGCGAGCGAAGAAGCCGTACTCGCCGTGCGGGATCACGGTCACCCGGCCCGGGGCGACGGCGAGCTCTTCGAGCAGGCGCCGCCGGTCGAACTCCGAGTGGGCGACGACGAGGTCCACCGGGCGGTAGATCCGCCCCCAGATCGCTCTCTGCAGGGGCATTCGCTCGTGGGGCGTGACCACGTGCGCGGTGAGGACGAGCGGCCGCAGGCGGTGTCGCAACAGCCCGACGTAGAGAAGTGCGATGGGGTTGGTGCAGTGCAGGTGAACGACGTCCGGACGCAGTCGCCGCGCCAAGCGGGCGACGGCGAAGGCGTCGAAGACGGCCTCGAACTTGCGCCATAGAGCGAGAACGAGGCCGGGGAGCGAGGTGCCGAGCCGGTGGCCAACGCGACCGATCACCTGGAGAACGGTGAAGCCGGGCGGCGGCGCGGCCTGGCCGTCGAGCTCGTAGCCGGCCGCGGTGACCAGGGTGACCTCGTGGCCTCGCGCCGCCAGCGCCGCGGACAGGTTGTGGGCGTAGTGGGCCAGTCCGCCGCGGCCGACGGTCTCGATCTCCAGAATGCGCATCAGCGCTCGCTAGTATGAGTCGGGCGCCGACTCCTGGCAAAGGCCGCGGCGCGACTCGCGCCGACGGCCTCGCCTGCCGGCCGAAAGGGTAGATGCGACAGGGTATTCTCGACGCGTGAGCGGGCGCTGCCGAAGACCAGAGTGCGGACCGACGGGTCGACGCCCCTGTCGATGACCGGCCGCGCCCAGGAGAGCCGCGCCGAGCGGCTCGAACGCGCCATTCGGCTCAAGCGGGCATCGGCGGGCGCGGGCGCAGCGGCGATCGCGCGGCGGCCCGCGGATCGGGAGGCGCGCCTGGGCGAGCTGCAGCGCAGCCTCTGGCTGCTGCACCGGCTCGAGCCGAGCTCGGCGGCCTACCACCTGGCGAGCGCCTTCCGGGTCGCCGGGCCGCTCGACCCGGCCGCGCTGGAGCGGAGCCTGAACGCCGTCGTCTCGCGGCACCGCGTGCTGCGCTCGACGTTCCAGGACCGCCGCGACGAGGTGCTGCAGGTCGTGCAGCCGCCCGGCCGGCTCGCGGTCGAGCGCGTCGTGGCGGGGCGCGCGGAGGCGGTCGAGCTCGCCGTGTCGAAGGCCCGTGAGCCGTTCGACCTCGCGACCGGACCCTTGATCCGGCTGTTGCTGATCGAGGAGCCGGAGGGCGGTGAGAGTCTGCTGCTTCTGGTCCTGCATCACATCCTGGCCGACGAGCGGTCGCTGGTCCGGCTGTGGAGCGAGCTCGCCGCGGCCTACGATGGAGAGGGGTCGGAACGGCCCGATTCCGCCGATCCGCCGCAGTACGACGACTTCGTCTACTGGCTGGCGGGACGCGATCCGGAGGGGCGGGCCGCCGATCTCGCCTATTGGCGCCGGCGGCTGGACCCGCCGCCCGAGGAGCTGGCGCTGCCCTTCGAGCGCCCGCCTGGCGCGGCGAGGGAGGCGAGCGGCCGCCTGTTGAGCCGCCCTCTCGGAGACGACGCGCTCCGCTCGGTGCAGCGCGTCGCCGCGGCCGCCGGCACGACCCCGTTTGCCGTCCTCGCCTTCACCTTCCAGCTCTTGCTCCACCGCTACACCGGCGGCCGCGACGTTGCGTTCGCCACGCCGGCGTCGATGCGCTCGCATCCCGCCACGGCGGAGATGATCGGCTACTTCCTGAACCCGGTGGTGGTCCGCGCCCCGATCGACGAAGGGCTGGCCGTCGGCGACGCCCTGCGCGCCTTCAGTGAACGGCTGCGCGACGATCTCGCCCACGCATCGATCCCCTTCGACGCTCTGGTCGAGGAGCTGGCGCCGCCTCGGCGGCAATATCGGCAGCCGCTGTTCCAGACCATGTTCGTCCATCAGGAGATACCGCCGGCTCCGAAACTCGGAGGGGCGCGCCTCGAGCCGGTGCCGCTCGACCTCGGCGAGTCGAAGTTCGACCTCACGCTGTTCGCCTCGGCCGGCGCCGAGGGGCTCGAGATCGCCGCCGAGTATCGCGCCGACCGCTTCGAGGAGGTCTGGATGCGTGGCCTGTTGGGCCACTACGCCGCGCTGATCGAGGGGCTGGCGGAGGACGCGGACCGCCCGACGGCCGAGCTGCCGATGCTGACCGCGGTGGAGGAGCGCCGCCTGCACGAGCTCGAGCAGGGGCCGCCGCTCGGGGAGCCGCCGCTCTTGCCGCGGCAGATTCTCGGGCGAGCGCGAAGCTCGCCCGGGGCGCCGGCCCTGGTCGGTGGCGCCGAGGCCTGGAGCTACGCCGAGCTCGAGCGCGTCGGTCTCGACATCGCCGGCGAGCTCGTCGGTCGTGGTGTTCAGCCCGGCGATCGGGTCGGGCTGTTCCTCGATCGGTCGCCGCTGATGATCGCGGCCCTCCTGGGCAGCCACTGGGCCGGAGCCGCCTACGTCCCGCTGGATCCCGCCTACCCCGAGGCGAGGAATCGCGAGATGCTCGACGACGCCGAGGCGGCGGCGGTGCTGACCCGCTCGCGGCTCCTCGAGCGCGCGCCCGCGACCGCCGCGCCGGCGATCGACGTCGAAGGCCTTGAAGCGTCCGCGGCTCCCGAGCTGCCCGAGCTCCGCGCCGACCATCCGGCCTACCTTCTCTACACCTCGGGCTCGACCGGCCGGCCCAAGGGGGTCGTCGTCACCCACGGCAACCTGGCGGCCTCGAACGCGGCCCGCTTCGCCGCCTACGAGGCGCCGCCGGCCCGCTTTCTGCTGCTGCCGAGCCTGGCGTTCGACAGCTCGGTCGCCGGAATCTTCTGGACGCTCGCGGCGGGCGGCACCCTGGTTCTGCCGACCGACGGCGAAGCGAGGGATCCGCGGCGCCTGGCAGGGCTGGTGGCCGAGCACCGGGTCACGAGCCTGCTCTGCGTGCCGTCGCTCTACGCTCATCTGCTCGCGGCCGGGCAGGGTCGACTGGACGGACTCGAGGCCGCGATCGTGGCCGGCGAGAGCTGCCCGCCGGGCCTGGTGGAAGAGCACTTTCGCCTGCTCCCGCAGACGCGGCTGTTCAACGAGTACGGGCCTACCGAGGCCACCGTATGGGCCACGGTGCACGAGCTGGAAGGCCGCGACCAGGCGAGGCCGGTGCCCATCGGTTGCCCGATACCCGGCGTCGGAGTGCAGGTGCTCGACGAGCTCGGGCGCCGGGTACCGGCCGGCATCCCGGGCGAAGGGTGGATCTCGGGACCGACGGTAGCCGCGGGCTACTGGCGGCGCGAGCAGCTCACCGGCGAGAGCTTCGACGAGCGCGCCGTCGGGGAGGAGAGCTCCCGGCGTCGTTATCGCTCGGGCGACCGGTTGAGCTGGACGGCGGACGGGCGGTTGCTCTTTCTCGGCCGGACCGACGAGCAGATCAAGGTGCGCGGCGTGCGCATCGAGCCCGGCGAGATCGAGGCGGCGCTGCTGGCGATCGCTGGAGTCGAGGAGGCGGCGGTCGTCGCGCGCTCCGGCGGCGGGCTCGTGGCCTTCGCGGCGACCGCGAACGGCATCGCGCCGTGGCGCGAAAGCCTCGCGGCCAAGCTGCCGGAGATCATGGTCCCGAGCCGCGTGGTGGAGCTCGCCGAGCTGCCCCGGTTGCCGAACGGCAAGGTGGACCGGGGGCGACTGCGAGAGATGCCGATCGACTCCGAGGCCGGGGAGGACGTTCCACCGCCGATCCTGGGCGATCGGGAGCAGGGGCTGGTCTCCCTCTGGGAGGGGCTGCTCGGGCGCACGGGCATCGCGGTCACCGACAATTTCTTCCGGCTCGGCGGCCACTCGCTCCTGGTCGTCGAGATGACCGCGGCGATCGAGCGCGACTTCGGCGTCGAGTTGGAGCCGGCGGAGGTGTTTCAGAACCCGACCATCCGCGAGCTGGCGCGACGGATCGAGCAGGAGGGCGGCAACGACGCTCCGCGCTACACGCATCTCTTCCCGATCCAGCCGGGCGGGCGGGAGGCGCCGTTCATCTTCTCGGTGCCGCACTTCTTCTCCGACACCTTCGCGGCCAGATTCCGCGGCGAGCGGCCGGTGTACGGCCTGCGCGGCGTCAGCCTGCGGCCCGAGGGGAACCGGGGCCGGTGGCCGACGATGCGCGATCTGGGCGAGGAG
>JAHEKO010000262.1 GCA_024638355.1 Acidobacteriota bacterium | reverse complement strand
AGCTCGTCGCCTTCGCCGACGACGTAGTAGGTGACCACGATCTCGTCGCCCGGCTCGGCGCCGAGATCCTCGGCGGTCCAGGCGTCGAGCAGGATCTCGTCGTCGGCGAGCACCGGCGCCGCCTCGCCGCCGATCAGGCGGAACGGGCCGAGCGCGTCCGCGTCCGAGGCGTCGAGCGCGGTGATGGTCGAGTAGGGCACCGAGCGCTCGCCGGCGGCGATCGAGTTCGCCAGGTAGGTGAGGACCGGTTGGCTCGGCACCCCCCTGTCGGAGGCGAAGGCGGCGAGCGCGTCGCCCAGCGCCGGCCGCAGCACGAACTCGCGGCTCAGCACCAGCAGGTGATCGTCGCGTCGCCGGACGTCGAGGCCGACGTCGTCCTCGCCCAGGCTCGCCCGGAGCGCCGCCTCGAGGCGATCGGTCGTCGGCGCCTCCGGCTCGTCGGGGAGCGCGACCAGGATCAGGTTGATCCGCTCGGCGGCCTCGCGCCCGAAGAGCGCGCGCTGCAGCCGGCCGAGCTCGAGAAAGGCGTTGAAGGGCCGCGTCTGGTTGGCGGTCAGGGCGAAGCTCCCCGGACCGCGGTCGGCGGCGATCGCCGCGACCGTCAGACGCAGCACGCGGACGGTGTCGGCGGCGTCCTGACGCCCGACCAACGTCTCGCGCGGAATCTCGGCGGGTCGCTCGAACGACAACAGCACCTGCTCGCCGACCGCGGCGCCGAGCTCCTCGGCCAGGGCCCGATTGAGCACCACCGGCGGGAAGACGCCGCGCTCGCCGCTTTCGAAGTCGATCGCCGGATACTCGGGGTAGAGCTCGGAGAATCGGGCGTCGACGCCCAGCAGGCCGACGTCCGACGCCCGGGCGCGGCTCTCGCTGTGGACGGCGCTGCCGCGCAGCATCAGGATCTCGGCCCGGCGAACCGGCGTTTCCAGCTCCCGCTCGAACCGCTCGCCGAGCGCGGCGCCGAACGGCCGCTCGCCGAGCAGCGCCACGTCGATCTCGCCGAGGCGCGAGAGCGTCAGGTCGCGCAGGCTGCCGCGCACCGAGTCGCCGACCAGGAGCGCCCCGGTCAGCACGGCCGTCGCCACGGCGGCGCCGCAGGCGACCGCCACGTGCGTCCGCCAGTAGTAGGTCAGGCTTCGACGCATCGGCCTTCGTCGAGCTCCGCGCGCCGCGGAAAGCGCGCGGCGATCTCCGCGCTGTGGGTGACCACGACCAAGATGCGCTCGGAGCCGGCGTTCAGCTCGAGCAGCAGGTCGATCACGGCGTCGGCGTTCTTCTTGTCGAGGTTGCCGGTCGGCTCGTCGCAGAGCAGGAGCGCCGGCCGGTTGACCAGCGCGCGGGCCACCGCCACCCGCTGGCGCTCGCCGCCGGAGAGCTCCGCCGGCCGGTGCGCGAGGCGGTCGCTGAGCCCGACCCGCTCGAGCAGCTCGCGCGCCCAGGCCTCGTCGCCCCCCTCGCCGGGGAAGGCGAGCGTCGGGATCATCACGTTCTCGAGCACCGTGTACTGCGGCAGGAGGTGATGATCCTGGAAGATGAAGCCGACCGTGCGGTTGCGAAAGCGGGCCAGCTCGGGCTCGGAGAGGGCGAACGGATCCTCGCCGCCGATCCGCAGAGTCCCCGAGCTCGGCTCGTCGAGCGTGCCGATCAGGTGAAGAAGCGTGCTCTTGCCCGAGCCGGAGCGCCCGGTGATCGCCAGCGCGTCGCCGGGCGCGAGCGCGAGGTCGCAGCCCTGGAGCACGTGAAGCTCCTGCGGGCCGAGAGTGAAGGTCTTGGTGACGCTTTCGAGAGCCAGGTCAGCTTCGCCCACTACGATTCCCCCTCCGCGAAGTTTACTGCCCAGCTCGACCCGCGTTGGGAAATCTCCGCCGAAAGATGCTGCCGGATCCGGAGTCGACCCGAGTGCCGAGCCCGGAACGCTCCTTGCTAGGGTTCGATTGAGCGACCATTCTCGAGGAGGTGAGTGATGAGGGGTAGGCGATTCCAGCAGGTGGCAGCTCTGGTGCTCGGGTTGGCGTGTCCGTGGGGCTTCGCCGCCGCCGCGACCGAGATCGAGCCCGGCATCCACCGGGTCGAAGGCATCGACGAGACGCTCCCTCACGACGATCTCGCGGCGCTCGACAAGATCGTCGGCAAGGCGGAGCTGGTCGCGCTGGGAGAGTCCGTCCACACCGTGGGCGGCTACTATCAGGCCAAATTCCGGATCTTCAAATACCTGGTCGAAGAGCTGGGTTTCCGCGCCTTCGGCTTCGAGTCGCCATGGATCGCGGCCGAGAGCGCTGCCGCATACGTGCAGGATTGCCAGGGATCGGCGCGCAACGCCATTCAGGGTCTCTTCGGTGTGTGGGAGAGCCACAGCGTGCGCGATCTCGTGCAGTGGATGTGCGAGTGGAACATGGATCACCCCGACGACCGGGTCCACTTCTACGGCTTCGACATCCAGCAGGGGGGCGACGTGTTCCGTCTGCGGTCGCGCCTGGTGGAGTTCGGGCTGGAGGAGAACGACCCTCGTCTGGCGGATCTCAGCAGCTGTCTCCGGAATCGTTCGCAGCGCGAGCACGACACGTGTCTCGACACGCTGGACGAGATCGACGACTACCTCGACCGGAACGCACGCGGCATCGTGCGGCGGACCTCCGAAGAGGCCCTGGCCTGGGCGCGTCTCCACGCCGTCGTCGTCCGCTCCTACGAGGACAAGCTCTGGTACGGCGATGGGAACCGCGACTTCAACCGTGGGTTCGCGGCCCGCGATGCGGGCATGGCCTATGTCGCCGCCGAGATCCGCAGGCTGCGTTTTCCCGAGGCGCGCACCGCCCTCTGGGCCCACAACGGGCACATCGCCAAGGGCCGCATCTTCGGACCCGACGTCATGGGCGGTTTCCTGAAGAAGGCCTTCAAGCGGAAGTACCGGGTCATCGGCCTGGTCGCCTACCAGACCTCGATCGACTGGCCGGGCGTCGGCTGCGGCCTCTGGTCGACGGCCTCGGACCATTCGGTCGAGGGCCGGCTGCGAGCGCTGGGCGAGCCGTACCTGCTGGTCGATCTCAAGTTCCCGGGCGGCAATCCGCCCTTCCTCGAGCCGGGCCGCAAGTACGAGATCAACTCGGGCTGGCAGATCGTGCCGAAGAAGCGCTTCGACGCCCTCTTCTACCTGGAGAACGCCGAGAAGATGCGTCCCCTGGCTTGGACGCCCTGTACCCCCTGAGACGCCCGGCACGGGTCCGGGCGCTACCGCGTCTACCCGTAGCGCCCCCACCTGTGGGGGGCGATCCAATCAAGGGAGGTGCCGATCGGGGGGAACCCGCTCACACCTGATCTGCGATCAGCGGCGGTACCTCGATCGCTCGAATGCCGCTCCCCTCGTCGAGCACGCAGCAGACCGCGGTGATCTCGCCGCGCGCGACCTTCGTCTCGCCCTTGAGGAACTCGAAGCGGTAGGTCATCGACTTCGAGCCCTTGCGGGCAACCGCGACCACGATCTCGATCTCGTCGCCAAAGCCGATCGGGCTCAGGTACTCGCAGGTCGCCTTCACCCGCGGCCAGCCGATCTCGTGCCCTTCGTGCTCCATGTGTACCTCGGCGCCGAGCGAGCGCAGGAACTCGTGCTCGGCGGTCTCCATGAAGACGAAGAAGCGCGAAAAGTGGACCAGGCCGCTCAGATCGGTGTCGGCGAACTCGACGCGCCGCCGCGTGCGGTACTCGGTCATGCGGTGTGAACGGCTGTGAGAGATGGCGCTTGCTGGATCATGGCCTCACTCCCCGGGTGAGCGGCTCCGCATGATACCTGCACGCTATCTCGCGGTTCGAGTTACTTGACCATGACATGATGACCATAGTACTTTCGATGCGATGACGAACCGTTCGATAGCCGCGGGCCGCTTCAAGGCCCGCTGCCTCGCCCTTCTCGACGAAGTGGCCGAGACCGGCCTGCCGCTGATCGTGACCAAGCGTGGCCGCCCGGTGGCGAAGCTGGTGCCGATCGAGGGCGAGCGCTCGCCGGATCTGCTCGGCAGCGTGACGTACCGCCGTGAGACAGATCTGCTGGATCCCGTCCCGGAGGTTTGGGAGGCCGAGTGGATCGACGAGTCGAGAGCCAAGAGACGATTGAAGTGATCGTTCTCGACACGCATGCCTGGATCTGGTGGGTGAGCGAGCCGGCGAAGCTTTCCGCGAAGGCTCGTTCCGTCATCGAGTACGCGGCCGAGATCGGGGTGAGCCCGATCAGCTGTTGGGAGCTGTCCACCAAGGCGCGGCTCGGCAAGCTGAGCCTCGATCGCGACGCCGCGGTGTGGGTCAAGCAGGCTCTCGATCGCCCGCGGGTGAAGGTAGCCGGCCTCACGCCCGCGATCGCCGTGCGCGCCGGCCGACTCGCGCGCGAGGAGTTCCACGGCGATCCCGCCGATCGCCTGATCGTGGCCACGGCGATCGAGGCGGGAGCCGAACTGATCACCAAGGACAAGCGAATCCGCGGCTACGACGCTGTCCGGACCGTCTGGTAGGTTGCCCGCTCAGCGCCGCCAGAAGGTCGGCGCTTCCTTGTACTCCATCCCCTTGTCGTACTCGACGCCGTCGGTGTCGAGCCGCATGGTGATGTTGAACTTGTTGCCCCAGTTGAAGATCGAGGCGGCGAATGCGAGCTCCACGATCTCCTCTTCGGTGAACGCCTCGGAAAGCTTCGTCCAGAAGGCGTCGTCCACCGCGTGGGGGTCCATCGCCATCCGCTCGGCCAGCTCGACCGCCAGCGCCTCGCGCGGCGCCAGCGAGCCGTAGTCGCCGGAGAGGATCGCGTCTTCCTTCGGCCGTACGTCGCCGCTCACGGCGGCGGTGCGTACGGTGCTTCAATAGGCGCAGTCGTTCATCTGCCCCGTCTTCACGCGCATCATCTCGAAGACGTGAGGCTCGATGCGGCCGCCGCCGAAGAACGCGCCGAATACCGGCACGATCTTCTTCAGCAGGTCGGGTACCCGACCGATGACACCGAACATCTCGGTGTCTCTCCACCAGCCTTCGGCGCCTTCCTGGAGTAGCTGCCGGAGCTCCTTGTCCTGGGTCTCCTCACGGGTGACGGGCGAGATTCTGGACGCCATGGCTTCCTCCGGGTCGTTCGTGGATGTCGAGTCGCGACATGCTACCAAGCGGGTGCTAGCCTAGTTCGGCCGTGATCGGTAGCACGCTCGCTCACTACAGGGTCCTCGAGAAGATCGGCCACGGGGGCATGGGCGAGGTCTATCTCGCCCGAGACACGCGCCTCGACCGCGACGTGGCCCTGAAGGTGCTGCCGGCCACCGCGGCGGCGGATCCGAGCGGCCGCGAGCGTTTCGAGCGCGAAGCACGGCTCGTCGCCGCGCTCAACCACCCGAACATCGTCACCATCCACAGCGTCGAGGCAGCGGAGGGGAAGAGCTTCCTGACGATGGAGCTGGTGGACGGAGAGTCGCTCGCCGAGATGCTGAAACGCTCGGGACGCCTGACCGCGGAACGGATCTTCGAGCTCGCGATACCCATGGCCGACGCCGTCGCCGCGGCGCACGCGAAGGGGGTGACCCACCGAGACCTCAAGCCGTCGAACGTGATGGTCACCCGCGAGGGCCGCGTCAAGGTGCTCGACTTCGGGCTGGCCAAGCTGCTCGCTCCGACGATGACCGGCTCGGCCACCCAGCTCGCGACGCTCGAAGACGACTCGTTGACCGCGGAGGGCACCATTCTCGGCACCTACCCCTACATGTCGCCCGAGCAGGTCGAAGGCAAGCCGCTCGACCACCGCAGCGACATCTTCTCGCTCGGCGTCGTCCTGTTCGAGATGGCAACCGGCCGCCGGCCGT
>JAHEKO010000261.1 GCA_024638355.1 Acidobacteriota bacterium | reverse complement strand
GTAGGACCGTCGTCGTCGCAGCTCGCCGCGATCGCTATCGCGGCCGTCGTCAAGACCAGGAGACACAGCGTCCTGCTCTTCATGGCTCTCTCCTCCCGCTTGCGAGCGGGGGCGTGCGGGTGTCCGCACCGATGGTGAGGCCCGGAATGGGCCTCGCCAAACCAGCTGAACTACAGATTCAAGATTGCTGCCAGCTTGCTCCGAGGCGCCGTCAATCTCCGTCGGACTCGATGCTCTCCTTGACCGGGCTCAGCCAGAACAGCACCGCGAAGTTCGCCAGGCTCAGCAGTAGCGCGATCTCGAAGAAGCCGTAGGCGACCGCCGCCCCGACGGCGGCGGTGGTCCAGATGCTGGCCGCGGTGGCGGTGCCGTGAACGTCGAGCCCCTGCTTGACGATGGCGCCCCCGCCCAGGAAGCCGACGCCGGTGATCAGCCCCTGGAAGAACCGCGCCTGCGCCCCGTCGTCGCCGGCCGCCACCTGCTGCGCCAGGAGAAGGTAGCCGCAGCTGGCCATCGCAACCAGGGGAAAGGTGCGAAGACCGAGCGTGCGCTCGGCCCGCTCCCGATCCCAGGCCACCGGCAGTGCCAGGATGAACGCGAAGACGAGCCGGGAGAGGTTGAAGACGATCGCCGAGATGTCGATATCGGGTATCACTGGGCCTCCGCCTCGCCGGCCAGAGCAGAGCCGCGCCCCGACCCGGCGACAGGCCCGAGCGTATCAACCGCGCTCTCGCAGCCGTGGCGCCCCGCGACCGGGTCGGTCCCTCAATCAGAGAGCAACGGAAATCAGCCGGAGCCCGGCTCGAGCTCCGTCAGCAGCCGCTGGACGCCGGCATCGTCGGGCACGAGCGTCGCGAGCTTGCGAGCGTAGGCGACGGCGTCGGTCATCGCTCCGCTGTCGCGACTGATCGTCACCAGCCCGACGAGCACGTCGCGGTCGGCCGGGAAAGCCTGGTGGGTCCGCTTCAGTACG
This sequence comes from Acidobacteriota bacterium, assembly GCA_024638355.1. GTDB lineage: Bacteria > Acidobacteriota > Thermoanaerobaculia > Multivoradales > JAHEKO01 > JAHEKO01. The sequence continues at coordinate 4,852 of JAHEKO010000261.1, read as the reverse complement.
GCGAGGGCCTCCGCCGGCTTACCCGCCGAGTTGAGGCCGACTCCGTAGACATAGGCGTAGCGGGGTGAGCCCGCCCCCTCGCCGGCGGCCATCTCCAGGTGAACGAGCGCCTCGTCCATGCGGCGCTCCCGCACCAGCAACAGACCCAGGGCATGATGGATGCCCGCCGTCTCCAGCGCCCGGTCCAGGCCTTCACGCAGCACCCTCTCACCTTCGGCCTCGCGGTTCGTCGCGCGGTAGAGGTCGGCCAGGTTGACATAGGGCGCCGGGTCCCAGGGGGCCATCTCGAGTGCCGTCCGATACTCGCGCTCCGCCGCGGCCGCGTTGCCGCGCCGCAGCTCGAGCCATCCGAGCCTCAGCCGGCCTTCCGAGCGATCGGCGTTGAATCGCTGCGCCTCCTCGTACTCGGCGAGGGCCGCATCGATGCGGGAGCGCTGGCTCGGCGTCGTCTCGGCGCTGGGAACGTCGGCCAGCGTCCGAGCCGCCCGCATCCGAACCGTGCGTACCGGATCGGTCAGCAGCGGAGCGGCCAACCGCAGCCGGGTCGCCGGGTCCACCGCCTCGAGCGCGGCGACCGCCGCGCGGCGGACGAGAGGATCGGCGTCGGAGAGCGCTCCTTCCACCGCGCCGAGCGAACCAGGCGTCAGGAAGGCCGGAATCAGTTCCACCGCGCTGGCTCGGGCGATGGCCGGCGCCTCGAGGTCGGCGATCAGATCGACCAGGGCCGCCTCGCCGTCGACCTGCAAGCGCCGCCCGGCCTGGAGCGCCTCGCCGTAGTGCGGCTCCGCGCGGCGATCCGGCCCGTACCACTCGGCCACCTTGTCCGCCGCCCAGTCGAACGACCGGTCGTCGTGGCAGTCGTTGCAGGCGTTGGGCGTACCCAGCTCGAGCGACAGGTCGGGGCGCGGAATCCGCAGGCTGTGGTCGTGGCGCGGGTCGACGACCATGTAGTTCTTCGGCGGCATGTGGCAGTCGACGCAGCGGGAGCCCTCGGTGCCCGCCTGGTGGAAGTGGTGTTCCGGCGTGTCGAACATCGTGGTGGCGTGGCAGCGGTCGCAGACGCGGTCACCGGCGAAGATCAGATAGCCGCTGTGGGGGTCGTGGCAGTCGCTGCAGGTGACCCCGGCGGCGTGCATCCGGCTCTGGATATAGGAGCCGTGAACGTAGACCTCTTCCAGGATCTGGCCGTCCGCGTGGTAGAGGCCCTCGTCGAGCAGCGCCAGGCGGTGCGTGTCGCCCAGCGGCCGGCCGAAGACGTAGTCGTCGTCGAAGGCGGAACGTCGCGAGTGGCAGCGCGCGCAGGTCGCGATCTCCGCGGTCTCCACGGGCGGCGCCAGGCGGATGCCCTTGCCGGTCTCGGTGTTGACCAGCCAGGTGTCCCGATCGGGATCGGTGAGGCGCACCGCGAGCCCCATGTGCTCGACCGCGGGAGGCGTGTCCTCGCGGGCCACCGCCCGCGCCCACTCGACGTGGGTCGAGCCGGGACCGTGGCAGGCCTCGCACGAGACCTCGATCTCCGACCAGGTCGTGTCGTAGCGATCCTGCTCGGCGTCGTAGTTCTTTCGGAGATTCGTCGAGTGGCACTCCGCGCACATGTAGTTCCAGTTGTGCAGCGGTCCCGCCCAGTGGAAGGGATCGCCGGCGTCGACCTCCTCTTCGTCGGGATAGAGGTGGTACCAGCGCTGTCCTCCCTCCCGCTCGGGCCGCGTGTCCCAGCAGATGGTGAGAGCCTGAAGGCGGCCGCCCGGGAGCTCGATCAGGTACTGCTGGAGCGGCACGGCGCCGAAGGTGTACTCGACCTCGTACTCCCGCATCTCGCCGTCGGGGCCGTCGGTGCGGACGAAGAATCCACCCTCGCGCCGGAAGAAGGTCGAGGTCACGCCGCGGTGGGTGAACTCGGCGTCGTCGAAGTCGCCGAGCACCGTCGTCTCCGTGGCTTCCTGCATGGCGAGGGCGTGGTGCGAGCTCTGCCAGAGCCGATCTTCGCCGGGGTGGCATTCGGCGCAGCTCTGCCGGCCGACGAACCGCGGACCGTCGGCGCTCACGGCCGGCGCGGGCGCCTCCGCCGGCGGGCCCTGACAGGCCGTCAGCGCCAAGGTCAGCAGGAGGATCGCGCTCGCGGTTGCGATGGAGTACTCGGGTCGCGCCATGCGGCGGTCAGTCTACCCGTGCAGCCGGCCTTCGAACACCGGCCAAAGCGGTGGGTGCGGTCAGAATCTGTAGTTGAAGTCGAGACGGAAGCGCTTGCCGTCTTCGATCGTGGTGATCGCGTCGGCGACGTAGAGCCGGGCGAGGAGATTGGCGACCTTCGAGAAGGCGTACCCGAAGCGCAGCTCGTGGCCCTTCATGTTGGTGGCGCGCACCTCGGTCGCACTTCCCCACCGCACCCAGTCGTCCTCGGCGTAGGACGAGTTCACCGCGAAGGTCTCGATGCGGGCGTAGAAGTAGGCGGCGAGCCACTCTCCCTTGCTCCCGAGGCTGCCCGCCTGGGCGGAAATCAGCCAGCCGTCGGTCTGGTCGAAGTTGGCCGCGGTGAACGGATCGGGATCGTCGGGCGAGTAGTCCTCGGAGTTGTACATGTAGTCCAAGGTGAAGGCCAGCGGCAGGTCGCCGACCTTCCGTCTGATCTGCGCGTTGCCGACCCAGACCTCGTAGTCGCGGAACCCGTTGCCGTTGAGCAGCGTGGCGGCATCGGGGTCGTCCGGATCGGCGTCGAAGTTCATCAGCCCACCCGCCACGCTGAAGCCGGAGCCGCCGGAGTCGCGTTCGAACAGCACCTGGCCCGTCGCCAGGTAGCCGGAGAATTTCGTCATGCCGACCGGCAGGGTGACGTAGCCGGCCGACACCTTCAGCGCGCTCGCCGGCCAGCTCCAGCCCGAGCCGAGCGCGAGACCCGCCGGCTTCACGTCGTCGTCGGCGGCGATCTCGTCCGGCCGCCAGAACGGCCAGTCGTTCCGACCGACCCAGGCCCAGGACTCGCCGAGCGAGCCTTTCAGATACCAGCGGTCGAAGTTGAAGTCGGCACTGCCGGTATCGTTGCCGTCGAAGTCGATCACCGTGATGTGGGGGGACTGGTGGTTGGCTTCATCCCCGCTGCGCAGCCGTAGTCCGAGCTCCAACCCCTCGATCGGTTTGAGCGTCAGCCCGAGCCGCACCCGGGTTCGGAAACGAGTACGGTCGTCGCGCTTGACCCCGTCGGCGCGCTGCGAGTCCCAGTCGCTCTCCAGACGGAACCGAAAGTCGGCCGAGAGCACCGCCTTGCCATCATCGTCCAGCACCATCGAGGCCGGCGCGAGCCCAGGCGCCGCCAGTAGCAGAACGAAGAGACCGCCGACGACGCCGAGAGCGGCGCGATGGTGGCGGGGAACGGGTTGGCCGGTGTCGTTATCCGAAGTTCTCAGCTTGCTCTCCCGCTCGCCACCTTGGTCCTCGGGCGAGCTGTCGCCCTTCCTCCTTCAGGACTCCGGTCGCGCCGGAGTCGGGAAACCTCGAGCTGAGCTTACGACAGGTAGGAGGGAATGGCCTGCCAACCTCACGTCAGCCGGGTAGCCCCCAACCAAGAAGGGTGGTGCCGCGGTAGCCCGAGTCGAGGCGGGATCGATCTCAGCTGGCGGTCGCCGCGCGGGACGTCCAGCCCTACTCTTCCTCGGGCACCGGGTAGCCGAGCGAAGTCCAGGCGCTCTTCAAGCCGGGGGTCAGAAAGTACGACCGCCAGGCGTGGGCGCGCAGCGGATCTCCGTCGGTGAAGAGCCGCTCGAGCTCGCCGAGGTCGACGGCCTCACCGAGCTCGGCGTAGGCGACTCCGGCCGCTCTCGCTTGGCGCACCGCGGACAGCGTCGCCTCCAGCAGTCGCTCGACCCGCTCGAGGTAGCGCGTATCCCGCTGCACCGCGCCGTGGCCGGGGACGAAGGTCTCGGCGCCGAGCTCGGCGATCTTGCCGAGGGTACCGATCCAGTCGTCCATCGGCGCGTCGAAGGCATACGGAATCGGCGCCACGAGCACGTCCCCGGTGATCAGCACCTTCTCCTCGGGCAGCCAGACCAGCGCGTCCCCCTCGGTGTTGCCGGGTCCGAGCCACGACACGACGATGGTGCGCTCGCCGCGCTCGAAGACCAACCGGTCGTCGAACAAGAGGTCCGGGTAGACGAGCTCCATCGTCGGCAGCTCGGGCTCCAGGGCATCGCGATAGCCGGCGAACACGCGGTAGCCGGTCGCTCTTTCGGGGTCCTCGGCCTCGAGGGCTGCGGCGGCGGCCAGGATGTCGCGGCCCGCGACCCGCTCATAGGCCGCCTTCCGCTGGTCTTCCATCGCCTGCCACTCTTCTTCGAGCGAGGCCAGGGTGGCCCGATGGGCGATGATCTTCGCTTCCGGGTAGGCCTGGCGGTAGGCGTGGTTGCCGTTGGCGTGGTCGTCGTGCCAGTGGGTGTTGACGACGTGCGTCACCGGCTTGTCGGTGATCTGGCGGATCTTGTCGATGACCGCGCGCGCCACGGCCGGGTTGATGTGGGTGTCGACGACGAAGACGTCCTGGTCGTTGACGATAACGGTCGAGTTACCGTCGATCGGCCCGGCAAGGGGATCCACTCTGGTGTGGACAAAGAGACCGTCGGCCAGGTCTTGCCAGGTGTATCCCGGATAGATCTGTTCGGCGAACGCCGCGGAAGCGAAGAGCGAGAGGGCTGCGGCGAGAAGCGAGAGCTGGCGCATTTTGAGGGACCTCCGCACGATGATGTACAGCAGCTTCTACGCGAAGAGAGCGGCGGAGTTATCACCTGCCGGTCTGCGGTTGCCCCGCTTGCGGGCGGTCAGGGCGCCTCGGCTCGTCGCGCCCACGAAGCGCGCGGCTATGGAG
>JAHEKO010000260.1 GCA_024638355.1 Acidobacteriota bacterium | reverse complement strand
ACGACCTGCGGGTCGAAGTCGTGGCCACCGATCGGCCGATGGTCTGCAACCATCGGGCGGGCGACTACTTCGAGCTGTCGGGCGAGAACCTCTCGCTGCCGCCGGGGCAGACCTTCCCGATTTACCCGCTGGCCGCGCTCCTGCCGCTACTGCCGGCCAAGCAGCGCGAGACCGACCCCAACGACTGGATGACCACCGACATGGACATCGCCTGTCCCGACCCCCACTGCGGGGGCCTCTTCCGCATCACGCGCACCGGCAAACGGACGTTCCGCCACGGCGAGGTGACCGTCGTGCCGCTGGAGAGGTCCTGACCGTCGAGCGCCTCGAGCTCGCCCCCGGCTACTCGATCGCACGGGTCGTCAACGGCTGCTGGCAGCTCTCGGTGGGGCACCAGAGCTCTCCGCCCGAAACCGAGCGGGTCGTCGACGGCTGGCGGCGGCTGGCGGAGGCGGGGTTCACCACCTTCGACTGCGCCGACATCTACACCGGTGTCGAAGAGCTGCTCGGTCTCTTCCTGCGCCGCTGGCGGCAGGCGGGCGGCGATTCCGAGGCGATCCAGATCCACACCAAGTACGTCCCCGATCTCGACGACCTCGCCGGCCTGAGCCGCGACCAGGTGGAAGCGATCGTCGACCGCTCCCTCGCGCGCGTCGGAGTCGAGCGCCTCGACATGGTGCAGTTCTCCTGGTGGGACTACTCGATTCCCGGCTTTGTCGAGACCGCCGGCTGGCTCGACGAGCTCCGCCGGGCGGGCAAGATCCGCTGCCTGGGAGCGACCAACTTCGACGTTCCGCGGCTCGCCGAGATCCTCGATGCGGGAATCCCCCTGGTCGCGCACCAGGTGCAGTACTCGCTGCTCGACCGGCGGCCGCAGAACGGCATGGCCGATCTCTGCCGCCGGCGAGGGGTGAAGCTCCTCGCCTACGGCTCGCTGGCCGGCGGCTTCCTGTCGCGGCGCTGGCTGGGCGCCGATCCGCCCTCGAAGGTCGACAACCGCTCCCTGGTGAAATACCGGCTGATCGTCGACGAGTTCGGCGGGTGGCCGCTCTATCAAGAGCTCCTGGCGGGGCTCGACGAGCTCGCTCGGCGGCACGGCGTGAGCCCGAGTGCGGTCGCCGCTCGCTGGGTACTCGATCGGCCGGCGGTCGGCGGCATCCTCGTCGGCGCCAGGAGCGCCGATCACCTCGAAGAGAACGTGCGTCTGGCCGGGCTGAGCCTGAGCGCCGCGGACCTCGCAGCCCTCGACCGGGTGCTGGAGCGGAGCGTCGGACCACGCGGCGACACCTTCGGCCTCGAGCGCGAGCCGGACGGCCCGCACTCGGCGATCATGTGGAAGAACCTGAATCGTTAGTAGGAGACGCGGGTAGACTCGGCGCTCGCTATGACTCGCTCACTTTTCGTACTGATCTTCGCGCTCGCTTCGGCCGCGCTTTCGGGCTGCGGGGCCGAGGAGCGGGCGCAGACGCCCGCGGCCGGGGCGACCGAGCCCACCGTCGTCGACGACTATCTCGAGACCTGGTTCCGCACCTTCCCGACCCGGGCTACCGCCGCCGGCCGCCACGAGTACGACGGCGAGCTCGAGGACCTGGGGCCGGAGGCGCGGCTCGCCTGGATCGACTACAACCGGCAGACGCTCGAGCGCGTCGAGTCGGCGCTCGCGGACGACGAGCTCGACTTCGATCTCCGGCTCGATCTCGAGCTGCTCCGGCGGCAGGTCGAGCGGCAGATGATGGACTACGAGCTCCTCGAGGCGCCCCGCCGCAACCCGCTCTACTGGACCGGCATCCTCGGCAACGCGACCGTCTTTCTCCTGGTGCGCGACGATCTGCCGCTGGCCGAGCGGCTGGGCCGCGCCGCGGAGCGGGCGGCGCTGATTCCGCGGCTGGCGGCGCAAGCCGAGGAGGCGCTGGCCGGCTCGGCGGCGCTCATGGCGCGCGAGCACTGCGAGCTGGCGGCCCGGCAGGCCGGAGGCACGGCGGACTTCTATCGCGAGGGCTTCGCCGTGGCGGCCGGCGAGAACGAGGAGCTCCGGCAGGCGATGATCGACGGCGGCATCGCGGCGGCCGAAGCGCTCGAGGCGCTCGCCCTTTTTCTAGGAGAGCTGTGCGAGCAGGCCGCGGGCTCGCCGCGACTCGAGGGGCGTTACGATCACCGCTTCCGGGTGGTGACCGGCATCGAGGACCCGGTGGCTTCGGTTCTCGACCGCGCCGAAGCCGCGCTTGCCGGCAAGCGCCGCGAGGTCGCCGAGTACGGACGCGGCATCTGGGAAGAGGTCCTGCCGGGCGAGGCCGCGCCGGCCGACGACGTCGAGCTGGTGCGGCGGCTCTTCGAGCGCATCGGCGAGGACGGCGCCGCGTCGATCGAGGAGTACGTCGTCGACTTCAAGACGTTGATCGACGAGTCGGTGCGCTTCGTGCGCGACAACGACCTCGTCACGCTCCCCGAGCCGCTGACCCTGATCACCGACCGGTCGCCCGCCTACTTCGTCGGCGCGAGCGTCGGCGGCGTCTACCCGGCCGGCCCCTACGCGCCGAAAGACGCCAAGACGCTGCTCTTCGTTCCGACGCCGCCCGCGAGCGCCCCCGCCGAGGCGAAGCGCGCGTTCTTCCGCGACTTCAATCACCACTTCAACGTGATGATCGTGCCCCACGAGATCATCCCCGGCCACTACCTGCAGCTCAAGTACGCCGCCGCCCATCCGCGAAAGGTGCGGGCGATCTTCGGCGACGGCGTTTACATCGAGGGCTGGGGGACCTTCTGCGAGCGGCTGATGCTCGACCAGGGCTGGGGGACGCCGCTGGCGCGGGTCGCCCACCTCAAGAAGCAGCTCGAGAACATCGCCCGGACGATCGTCGACATCCGCGTTCACACCGCCGGCATGACTCGCGACGAGGTGCTCGCCTTCGTGCAAGACGAGGCGCTTCAAGACGCCCAGTTCGCCGGCAACATGTGGCGGCGGGCGATCACCAGCTCGCCGCAGCTGACCTCCTACTACCTCGGCTACGCCGAAGTGCAGGGGCTGTTCGACGACGTTCGAGAGGCGCGGGGCGAGGCCTTCGTGCTCAAGGACTTCATGGACGGCATGATGGAGATGGGGCCCGTGCCGGTCCGGTACTATCGCGAGCGGATGCTCGGCGGCTCGGCCGGTTCCTGAGAAAAACGTGACTATTCTGATCCGGATCGGTATCGCTCTTGTACTGCTCGTCGTGCTCGCGGTCCTCGCCCTCGCCCTTCGTCGCGGAGACGGAGGCGAGCCGTTGACCCAGCGGATGGCGCCCTGCCCCGACAAGCCCAACTGCGTCAGCAGCCGGGCCTCGGACGAGCGCCATCGCATCGAGCCGCTGGCCGCCGACGGCGATCCCGCCGAGGCTTTCCGTCGCGCCGCCGAGGCGGTGCGAGCGTTGCCGCGGACCCGGATCGTTACCGAGGAGGCGGGCTACCTTCACGTCGAGTGCGTCTCCCGCCTCTTCCGGTTCATCGACGACCTCGAGCTCGAGCTCGATGCCGACGCCGGGGTGATCCACGTGCGCTCGGCTTCGCGCGTGGGGCACTCGGACCTGGGCGTCAACCGCAAGCGCGTCGAGCGGGTGCGCGCGGCCCTTCGCTAGCGCTAGCCCGAGGCGTCTGGGCGACCCCGCACCCGGATGCCCATCGAGCGCAGGCGGTCGGCCATCGCCTCGACGTGGGTGGCGCGCCAGTAGATGCGCTCGCACCCCGGGCAGCGGCGGAATCTCCTCTGAGTGCGGGCGACGAACGGCGGCACGCGCTCGCGCGCCCAGGCGGCCTCGGCGGTCTCGAGCGGCTGGTTGCAGCGCAGGCAGCGCCCCCAGACGTCGGCCGGGTCGATGTCGATGCCGAGCGCGTCGAGGACCTGCCGGAGCTGGCTCTCGACGCCGTCGTCCTCGATCAAGAGGTAGCGCCGCGCCCGCCTGCGCAGCACCAGGCGTCGATCGCGCGTGAGCAGGATCCGATCCTCGGCCAGCGCCTGCTCCACCAGCTCGGCGTCGTCGACCGTGGGATCGTACGCCGCGTCGAAGCCGAGGATCCGTAGCCAGCGGGCGAGCGAGCCGAGCATGGCGTCGACCAGGAAGCGAGGCGCAAGCATCGGGTGGATTATGCCGCCTGACCATTGGTACCGTGCGGTAGACCGATGGACCAGATCTACCTCCAGAGCTTCCCCTGCTTGCTCGGGGCTCCCACCCGCGGCTGACATGCCGGTCGTCGAGACCCGCTACGGCAAGGTCCGCGGGGTTCGCGAGCGCGACGTGCTGCTCTTTCGCGGCGTCCCCTACGCGCGCCCGCCGGTGGGGGAGCGCCGCTTCACGCCGCCCGAGCCGCCCGACGCCTGGGCCGGCGAGCGCGACGCCCGCCGCTTCTCGCCCGCGGCGCCGCAGCTGGGCACCGAGGCGGGTCCGGTCGGCAAGCTCTTCCGCGTGATCCGGGGCGGCATCTCCGAGGACTGCCTATACGTGAACGTCTGGACCCCGGGCCTGGGCGGCAAGCGGCCGGTGCTGGTCTACGTGCACGGCGGTGCCTACGTACTCGGCGCCGGCTCGACCTTCGTCTACTCGGGCACCCGGTTCGCCGCGTCGGGCCTGGTCGTCGTCACGTTCAACTACCGGGTCGGGGCGCTCGGTTTCCTCGACCTGAGCCGGCTGGCGAAGGACGGCGGGCCGCCGGCCAACCTCGGCATTCGCGACCAGCTCGCGGCGCTCGAGTGGGTGCGCGACAACATCGCGGGCTTCGGCGGCGACCCCGAGAACGTCACCCTCTACGGCGAGTCGGCGGGCGCGATGAGCGCCGGCGTCCACCTCGGATTGGAAAGCCCGCGGCGCTTCCGCCGCGCCATCTTGTCGAGCGGCGCCGCGGCCAACGTCTCGACTCCCGCCGAGGCCGACTACATCGCCGAGCGCTTTCTGGCCGAGCTGTCGATTCGCGCCGACGACTGGCGGCGGCTGCGCGAGCCCGAGCTGGATCGCATACTGGAGGCGCAGCGGGCCGCCCTGCGCGGCGACGTGGCCCGCTTCGGCAACCTCCCCTGGCAGCCGACCGTGGACGGCGACCTGATCGCGCGTCAGCCGCTCGAGTCGATCCGCGCCGGCTCGGCGGCCGACGTCGATCTCCTGATCGGAACCAACCGCGAAGAATGGAAGCTGTTCACGGCGTTCGCGCCCCGCCTGCGACGCATGGACCCCGAGACGCTCCGGCGCCGCGTCGTCCGGGCGCTCGCCAGGGGCGGCGGCGATCCGCAGGCGGCCGACTGGCTGATCGCCCATCACCGCGATCGGCTGAACGGCGAGCGGCACTGGCCCTACGACGTCTGGGTAGCGATCCGCACCGGGGAGTACTTCCTGCTGCCGGCGATCGAGCTGGCGGAGGCGCACGCGACCGGGAGCGCGCCGACCTTCGTCTACCGCTACGACTTTCCGACACCGCGCCTGCCCCGGCGGCTGGGCGCCTGCCACGGCATCGAGCTCGGCGTCGTCTTCGGCACCTACCGCCACCCGTTTTTTCGACCCCTCTATGGCAACGGCGCCGAGCTGCGCCGCCTGTCACCCAAGCTCGGCGCCGCCTGGACGAGCTTCGCCCGCGGCGAGCGGCCGGGCTGGGAGAGCGGTCCCGACTGGCCCGAGTACGACCTCGAGCGGCGTCAGACTCTTGTCTTCGACTCGCACTCCCAGCCCATCACCGGGTCAGCCGGCTCCGCTCGGGCCGCGTGGTCTCCAGGTCGATCGTGAGCACGCCCGGGTCGCGTAGCTCGACTGGAGCGTGCGGCGTCGGACTGAATGGGGTTCAGAAGGACAGAAACGTAAGTGTCTTCGAATGA
>JAHEKO010000259.1 GCA_024638355.1 Acidobacteriota bacterium | reverse complement strand
CCGTGCACAGCACGGCGGACGCCGAGAGCCTGCACGTGACCTACGCCGACGAGGCGATCTGTATCGGTCCGCCGGCGTCCTCGGAGAGCTATCTCAACATCTCCGCGATCATCTCGGCGGCAGAGATCACCGGCGCCGAAGCGGTGCATCCGGGCTACGGCTTCCTGGCCGAGAACGCCCATTTCGCCGAGGTCCTCACCGAGTGCAACCTCGAGTGGATCGGGCCCGCTGCCCCCACCATCCGGCTGATGGGCGACAAGGCCGCGGCCCGGAACACGGCGCGCGAGGCGGGAGTGCCGGTGCTGCCGGGCAGCCGGCAGCCGCTGGCCAGCCTCGCCGAGGCCGCCGCGCTCGCCGGCGAGGTCGGCTATCCGGTGATCCTCAAGGCGGCGGCCGGCGGCGGCGGCCGCGGCATGCGCATCGTCACCGCCCGTGACGCGCTCGAGACGCAGTTCGGCACCGCCAAGGAGGAAGCGTCGAAGGCGTTCGGCGACGGCACGCTCTACCTCGAGAAGTACCTCGTCGAGCCGCGCCACATCGAGTTTCAGGTCTTCGGCGACAGCCACGGCCGGATCGTCCATCTCGGCGAGCGGGAGTGCTCGATTCAGCGGCGGCACCAGAAGCTGATCGAGGAGTCGCCGTCGCCGGCCCTCGGACCCGAGCTACGCGACGAGATGGGGTCGGCCGCAATACGGCTGGCCGAGCATGTCGGCTATCAGAACGCCGGCACCGTCGAATTCCTGCTCGATATCGACGGCAGCTTCTACTTCATGGAGATGAACACCCGGATCCAGGTCGAGCACCCGGTCACCGAGATCGTCACCGGTGTCGATCTGATCAAGCTCCAGCTCGAGGTGGCCGCCGGCTCGCGGCTCGACATCCCGAGCGGGCTCACGGCGCGTGGCCACGCGATCGAGTGCCGGATCAACGCCGAGGATCCGGAGAAGTTCATCCCTTCGCCGGGTCGCATCGAGACCCTGCACACCCCCGGCGGTCCGGGCATCCGCCTCGACACCCACGTCTACGAGGACTACGTGATGCCGCCGTTCTACGACTCCTTGATCGCCAAGCTGATCGCCCACGGCCGCGACCGGGCCGAGGCGATCGAGCGCATGGCGCGAGCGCTCGAGTTCTTCGTCGTCGAGGGGATCAAGACCTCGATTCCGCTGCACCGGCGGATCATGCAGGATCGGAGCTTCCGGGGCGGTGACTTCTCGACCCGGTTCATGGAGGGTTTTGCCGGCCGTCGCTAGCCGGGCGATCGCCGAGAGATGAGGGCCGTGTCCGACGCCCGTCCGCCGCGCGTCTACGCGATCGCCGACGCCGGCGCGCTCGGTGCGGCGCGCCTGGCCCGATCGGTGGCCGCCATCGCCGCCGCCGGAGTGCGCTGGATCCAGATTCGGGCGAAGTCGCTCGCCGACCGCGAGCTCTTTCGCCGCGTCGAGGAGTGCCATCGGGCGGTCGAAGGCTCCGACTGCCGCCTGTGGATGGACGATCGCGCCGATCTCGCGGCGCTCTTTCCGTTCGCCGGCGTCCACCTCGGGCAGACCGATCTGCCGCCGTCGGCGGCGCGGCGCGTGCTGGCTCCGAGCGTCCGAATCGGCCGTTCGACCCACGATGTGGAGCAGGTGCGCAAGGCCGATGCCGACCCGGAGGTGGACCTCATCGCCTACGGGCCGATCTTCAAGACCGCGAGCAAAGACGATCCCGACCCCGAGGTCGGGCTGCGCGGGCTGCGGGCCGCGCGCGCCCTGACCCGCAAGCCGCTGGTCGCGATCGGCGGGATAGATGCCGTCACCCTCGGCCCGGTGCTCGACACCGGAGCCGACGCCGCGGCTATGATTGGCGCCATCTGTCATGGAGACCTCGGCGCCAACTGCCGGCGTCTGTTGCGGATAGCGAGAGGGCAACGGAATGAGTGACCGGTTCAGCAGCCGCTGGGGCTTGGTGTTGGCGACCTTGGGAATGGCCGTCGGTACGGGCAACATCTGGCGATTCCCGCGCATCGTCGCCACCAACGGCGGCGGCAGCTTCCTCGTCGCCTGGGTGGTCTTCCTGATCCTCTGGTCGGTGCCGCTGATGATGGTCGAGTTCTCCTTCGGCAAGCACACGCGCAGCGGCACCGTGGGCGCGTTCGTGCGCATGGCGGGAAAGAAGTTCGCCTGGATGGGCGGCTGGGTAGCGCTGTGCGCGACCGCGATCATGTTCTATTACTCGGTCGTCGCCGGGTGGTGTCTGCGCTATCTGGCGGCGTCGGCGACCGGCGGCCTCGCCGGCGCCGATCCCGCCGAGGTCTGGACCTCGTTCACCTCGTCGTACGAGCCAATGGTGGTTCACGCCCTGGCGCTCGGGCTCGGCGTCTCGGTCTGCTGGTTCGGGGTGCGCGGCATCGAGGGGGTCGCCAAGGTGCTGATTCCGACCCTTTTCGTGCTGGTGGTGGTGCTGGCGATTCGCGCCGTGACCCTGCCGGGGGCCGAGCTCGGCCTCGAGTTCCTGTTCAAGCCCGACTGGTCGGCGCTCAGCGACGTCAACATCTGGCTCCAGGCGCTGACCCAGAACGCCTGGGACACCGGCGCCGGCTGGGGCCTGATCCTGACCTACGCGATCTACATGCGCGCTCGCGAAGACGTGCCGCTCAACGCCTTCATGATCGGCTTCGGCAACAACTCGGTTTCGCTGCTGGCCGGGATCATGGTGCTGTGCACCGTCTTCGCCCTCGACCCGGGGGCGGCCTCGGAGATCGTCGGCGCCGGCAACGAGGGGCTGACCTTCGTCTGGATGCCGCAGCTCTTCGCCCAGATGCCGGCCGGCGGTCTGTTCATGACGCTCTTCTTCCTCGGCCTCTCGTTCGCCGCGCTGACCAGTCTGATCTCGATGATCGAGCTGGCGACGCGGGTCTTGATCGACGCCGGCTTCCAGCGCAAGCAGGCGCTGCTGACGATCGCCGGCGCCGGACTGATCTTCGGCCTGCCGTCGGCTCGATCGCTCGACTTCTTCCACAATCAGGATTGGGTCTGGGGCGTCGGGCTGATGCTCTCTGGGCTCTTCTTCGCCATCGCCGCGCGCCGGTTCGGGCTCGAGAAGCTGCGTCGCGAGGTGATCAACGGCGAGGGCGCCGACCTCGAGGTCGGCCGCTGGTGGACCTTCCTGATCGCGGTGGTGGTGCCGATCGAGGCGGTCGTGCTGATGGTCTGGTGGCTGTGGCAGGCGCGGACCTGGGACCCCGACTGGCTCAATCCGCTCGGCGTCGCCAACGTCGGCACGGTGCTGGCGCAGTTCGCCCTGGCGCTGACGGTGCTCCTGCTGTTGAATCGGTGGCTGGCTCGGCGGGTTGCCGGCTCCGGAGAGAATGCGTCATGAGCGGACTCGCGATCCTGATGATGGTGCTGATCCCGGGACTGATCTGGGGCGGCTTCCTCTACCTTCTCTCGCGGGCGATCCGCTCGGAGAGCTCCAAGCGCGAGGTGGGCGACGCCGGTTGAACCCCCGCGAGCGCGGATCTTCCTGGTCGGCTTCATGGGCGCGGGCAAGAGCACCGTGGGCCGCCTTCTGGCCGAAGCCATGGGGCTGAGCTTCGTCGATCTGGACGACCGCATCGAGGCCGCCGCCGGCGCCACCGTCGCCGGCATCTTCGAGCGCGAGGGCGAAGCCGGTTTCCGGGCGCGCGAGAGCCGAGCTCTGGGCGAGGCGTGCGCGGACGAGGGCGTGGTGGTCGCCGTCGGCGGCGGTGCGATGATCGCCGACGCCAACCGGGAGCTGATGGCCGCCGCCGGCACGGTGGTCTGGCTCGATCCCGAGCTCCAGACGCTGCTCACGCGGCTGGCCGCCGAACCGGCCGGGCAGCGGCCGCTCTTCGAGGATCCGGAGCAGGCGCGCCGGCTCTTCGACGAGCGCCAGGCCGGCTACCGGCAGGCCGATCTGCGCGTCGGCGTCGGTCGAGAGGAGGCCGCCGCCTCGGTCGCCGAGCGCGTCGCCGGGCTGCTCGAGGGGGAACCGTGCGCTACCTGATCGTCACCGACATCCACGGCAACTCGACGGCGCTCGAGACCGTGCTCGAGCGGGCCGCGGAGGAGCCGTTCGACCACATCCTGGTGCTGGGCGATCTGGTCGGTTATGGCGCCGGACCGAACGAGGTGGTCGAGATCGTGCGCCGCTTCGAGCTGCCGGCGCACGTGATCCGCGGCAATCACGACAAGGTGGTGGCCCGCCTGGACGACAGCGCGGGCTTCAACCGCGTCGCCCAGGCCGCGGTCGAGTGGACGATCGGAGCGCTCAGCGAAGAGAACCTCGAGTACGTACGGAGGCTGCCGCGCGGACCCGTCGAGGTCGAGCCTGGCGTTTCGATCTGTCACGGCTCACCGCTCGACGAGGACCAGTATCTGCTCTCCACCGATCAGGCGCAGCGGGTGTTCGAGTCCGACCCGAGCCGGGTGAGCTTCTTCGGCCATACCCATATCCCGACTCTGTTCAGCGGTGATGCCCGCTCCGCGGACGTCCGCATTCTGGAGCCGGAGGAAGGCGAGATCGAGCTCGACCCCGAGATCTACTATCTGATCAACCCGGGTTCGGTCGGCCAGCCGCGCGACCGGGATCCCCGAGCCGCCTACATGATCTTCGACAGCGAACGCTCCTCGGCTCGCCTCTACCGCGTCGACTACCCGCTCGAAGAGGCCCAGCGCAAGATCGTCGACGCCGGTCTCCCGCCGGTTCTGGCGCAGCGGCTCTCGGTCGGCATCTGACCTTGCGGCGCTGCCCGATCCTCGTGCTCTCGCTGGCCGCCCTGGGGGTGTTGGCGGCGGGCTGCGCGGGCACGGCGCCCGACGTCGCGCGGGCTCCGGAGACTTCGCGAGGCGGCCTGCTCAGCGAAGAGGCGGAGGGCCGCGCCTTCCTCTTGATGCTCTCCGATCGCCGGTTCTACGAGCCCTTCACCGTGCGCCGGCTGCTGACCACCTTGCCCGAGCTGCGTCCCGAGCTGGCTCGCGCCCTGGGTCGGATCGGCCATCCGGCCGCCCGCCCGGCGCTCGAAGCCCTGCTGGAGGACGCTCAGCCGGAGGTCCGTCGTGAGGCGGCGTTCGCGCTCGGCCTGCTGGGCGCCGGCGCCGAGCCGGCGCCGCTCCTCGCCGCGCTCTCCGATCCCGATCCCGAGGTGGGAGCCCTGGCGGTCGAGGCACTCGCTCGGATGGGCGTTGCGCTGGCAAGGGTCGAGGCGGAGCTCGAGGCCGTGCCGGTCGGCGAGCCCTGGCCCCGCCTGCTGCCCGCCCTCTTCCGCTTTCAACCCGCGGAGATCGGCCCGGTCGCCTTGCGCGCGCTGACGGAGGGGCCGCCCGAATTGCGCAGCCGGGCGGCGTTCGCGCTCTGCCGTCGCGCGCCGCAGGCCTCGCTGACTACCGTCCGGACTCTCCTCGCGGACGCCGACCCCTGGCTTCGCGGCTGGGCGGCGCGGGGCCTCGGCGTGGCGGGCGACCGGAGCGATCTCGAGCGCCTGGCGGCGCTGCTCGACGACGCCTCTCCCGGACCGGTGATTCAGAGCCTCTACGCGGCGCGGAATCTGATCTCGAGCGGCCGAGCGGCGCCGCCGGCCGACTGGTTGCCGCGCCTCGAGCGCCTGATGGGCGACGAGCAGGTGGGGGTGCGCATCGCGGCGATGGAGGCGGCGGGCGCCTGGCTCAGGAACCCGACGCTCAGCGAAGCACTTCGCCACTACGCTCGGCAGGGCTCGCGGTGGGAGCGCGAGGTCGCGCTCAGGGCTCTCACCTCGGGGCGCGATCCGGTCGCGGCGGATCTGATCGCCGAGGCGGCGCGCTCGAGCGAACCGGTGCTGCGCGCCCGGGCCGCCGAGGCGGCCGGCGATCTGGGCGCACGCGGCGTCC
>JAHEKO010000258.1 GCA_024638355.1 Acidobacteriota bacterium | reverse complement strand
CAGGGCCGGCCGCGGGAGTTGACCGAGGACCAGGTTCTTCGGCTCTGCGAGGAGGCGGAGGCGCAGGGGGAGCCGACGGCTCCCATCCTCCGTCGCTACGCGCTCCAGACGATCGACGGAGTGATCCGGAGGCTCGAGGCCGAGCGCAAGGCCGACTGAGTCACGGTCGCCGGCCTGCTAGTCTTTAACCAAGGAGGGCACTACAGATGCGGGATCGAACCCTGGGGGTCTTACTCCTCGCGCTGGGATTGATGGCGGTCCTCGTTGCTCTGTTCGCGGATCCGCTCTTCGGGGGGCCGGGCCGGCACGAGGGCTTCGGCAATCTGCAGCTACTGGGTCTGCTCGTCGGGCTGGCGGTCGCCGTGGCCGGCGGCTGGATCACCCGCAAGAGCTGAGCGAAGCCGCCGTCAGCCCACGGTCAACACGGCCGAGCCGTCGAACGCGCCGGCCCTGAGGTCGTCGAGCGCCTGGTTCGCGGCCTCGAGCGGGTAGGGCGTCACCTCGGTGCGGATCGGCACTTCGGGCGCGAGCGCGAGGAACTCCTCGGCGTCCGCTCGGGTCAGGTTGGCGACCGAGCGCACCACCCGCTCGCCCCAGAGGATGGAGTAGGGGAAGCTCGGGATGTCGCTCATGTGGATGCCCGCGCAGACGACCGTGCCGCCCTTGCGCACCGCCTCGAGCGCCGCCGGGACGAGCGCACCGACCGGCGCGAACACGATCGCCGCGTCGAGCGGCTCGGGTGGCTTCTGGTCGGAGCCGTCGGCCCAGGCGGCGCCGAGCTCGCGCGCGAACGCCTGTGACGCGTCATCGCCGGGACGGGTGAAGGCGTGGAGGCGCCTGCCCCGGGCGACCACCACCTGGGCCAGGATGTGCGCCGCCGAGCCGAAGCCGAAGAAGCCGATCGAGTCGAACTCGCCGGCGAGGCGCAGGGCGCGGTAGCCGATCAGGCCGGCGCAGAGGAGTGGGGCGACCTCGGCGTCGCCGAGCCCGTCGGGCAGCCGGAAGGCGAAGCGAGCGTCGGCGAGGGCGTAGCCGGCGAAGCCGCCGTCGAGGTCGTGGCCGGTGAAGCGCGCGGCGTCGCAGAGGTTCTCGCGCCCGGCGCGACAGTGCGCGCAGTCGCCGCAGGTCCAGCCGAGCCAGGGGATGCCGACGCGCTCGCCCGGCTCGAACCGGTCGACGCCGCGGCCGAGCTCCGTCACCCGGCCGACGATCTGGTGACCGGGAACGACCGGCAGCCGCGCCTGCGGCAGCTCGCCGTCGACGAGATGAAGATCGGTGCGGCAGACGCCGCAGGCGGCGACGCGCACCACCACCTCGCCCGGTCCGGCCTCGGGGCGTTCGCGCTCGGCCGGCCGCAGCGGCTGGCCGAACCTCTCGAGCACCATCGCTCGCACCGTTCGATTATCTACTGCAGCACCAGCTCGGGGTTCTCGCCCGGGCCGAGGGTCGCCTGCCCGCTCCACACGCGACCGTCTTCCGTCTGGACGTCGATCAGCCAGGTTCCCGGGCCGAGGCCGCTCACGGCACCCTTGCCGTCGGCCATCGGCCACTCCTCGCGCGTCGAGCGCCAGATCAGGCTGCGGAAGGGCCGTCCGTCGGGCCACTTGACGCGGATCGTGGCCAGCGTCGAGTCGCCTTCGAGCGCGGGGACCCGCACGGCGAGGCTCGCCTGCTCGGGCAGCACGATCGCCAGCGGCTCGCTCGGCACCGTCATGAGGACCGACGCTGCGGCCGTCTGGCGCGCCGACACCAGGAGCTCCCACTCGCCCGGCGGCACGCTGAGACGCGTACCCTCGCTGGAGCCGCTGTAGATGCCGGAGAGGATCGGCCGCCCGTCGGCGCCGAGGACGGCGGCGAAGAACTCCACCGCTCGCTGGCCGGTCGGAAGGGTGACGAAGATCCTGACGCCCTCGGTGGGCTCGAGGCGCAGCTCGAGGCCGGTCTGGTCGAAGCCGTCAACCACGGTCACGTCGAGCTCGGCCGGCGCATAGCCGTCCTTCTGCACCACCAGGCGGTGGGCGCCGGCGGTCGCCTCGGCGAAGCGGAAGAAGCCGGTCGAGTCGGTGGCGCCTTCGGCGTGGAGGCGGAACGGCTCGAGCGGAGAGCCCGGGTCGAGCGACTCGAGGCGCACCGCCGCTGCGGACAGAGGGGTGGAGTCCAGGGCGTCCACCGCCCGGCCGCTCACCTCGGCCGACTCGATTCGGATCAGCATGTCGCGATCGCTCTGGATGTCGATCTCCTCGACCTGATTCAGACCCGAGCCGAACCTGGTGACGGAGACCATGTGGGTGCCCGCCTGGAGCCCTTTGAGCTGGAAGCGCCCTTCGCTGTCGGTGGTACCGCCGGAGCTCGAGGCGACGTCCTTGCCGATGGCCGAGACGTAGATACCGGTCGCCGGATCGCCGCCCTTGAGGACCGTACCGCTGAGGGTGAACCCGGTCGCGAACTCCAGATCGACCAGGGTCTCGCCCCCTCCCGGGTCGACGATGACGCTTTCGAGGACGGCCTGCCGGGTGCCCATGCCGATGTGGGCCTGCACCCGGTACTCGCCGGGAGCGAGATCCTCGATGCGGAATCCGCCTTCGCCGTCGACGCGGCCCATCGCGACGGTGCTCGGCACCTTCATGGCCATGACCTGCACCGAGGCGTAGTCGGACGGCTCGAGGCCGAGCAGGCGGCCGACGATCGCCGAGCCGGTGGCGAGCCGGATCTCGATGCCGGAGACGTCGCCGACGCCGACCTCCAGCTCTTCCACGACGCCGCCCCCGAAGCCCTCCTTGGTGGCGGTGAGGGTAAACGTTCCCGGCTCGACCCCAACGATCGAGAAGGCGCCGGTGGTGTCGGTCAAGTGGCTCTGGGCCTGCCAGCCGAGCACCTCGGAGGTGCTCAGCGAGACGCCGGCGCCGACCACCGGCTGTCCCGACTCGTCGACCACCCGACCCGAGACAGTGGCGCCGCCCTCGAAGACCAGATCGAGCACGTTGTTGCCGAGCTCGACCTCGATCTCCCGCGTCGCGGCCCGGTACCTCTCGTGCCGGGCGGTGACCGATCGAGGACCGGGCGCGATGCCGTTCAGGCGGTAGCGTCCGTCGGCGCCCGTGATGCCGCTCTGCTGGATGCCGGAGTAGAGCCGGCCCGAGTCCGCGAGCATGACCATGGCGTCCGCCACCGGGCGGCCCGTGGCGTCGGTGACCCGGCCCGAGACCGTGGCGCCGGGCTCGAGCACCACGCGGATGTCCTCGAGGTCGCGCTCGGGCTCGACGACCAGGCTGCTCACCTGCGTGTGGCGATAGCCCTCGGCCTGCACGATCAGCTCGATCTTG
The DNA here is from genome assembly GCA_024638355.1 of Acidobacteriota bacterium. GTDB lineage: Bacteria > Acidobacteriota > Thermoanaerobaculia > Multivoradales > JAHEKO01 > JAHEKO01. The sequence goes on along the minus strand of JAHEKO010000258.1, from coordinate 2,567 downwards.
CCGGGATCGACCTCCTCGATCACGAAGACGCCGTCGGCGTCGGTCCTGGCGCTGCCTCCGGACCGCGACATGCTGCCCATGGTCACCTCCATGTGGATGGTGACCGTGACGGTGGCGTCGCCGACCGGGCGACCTGTCGAGTCCACCACTTCGCCCCGCAGCCGTGAGGCGCGCTGGAGTCGTACGGAGATCGGCTGGCGGGTGGGCGCCTCGACGCTCGCCACCCTGCCCTCGGCGTAGCCGGGCTTCTCGACGATCAGATCCAGTTTCTCGCCCGGCCGCCGATCGGGTATGGAGAAGAAGCCGTTGGTGTCGGACACCGCGTCGGGTGGCTCCTGCCCCGCGCCGGCGACCCGGATGAAGGTGGCCTGGGTGCGTGCCCCGGATGCGAAGACCTGGGCGCCCTCGATCGCCGCGCCACGCGCATCGGTGACCCGGCCTTCCACGGGCGCCCCCGGCTCCAGGCTCACCTCGCCGAGGTCGACGTCGGCAGCCTCGCGCGCGATCTCGATCAGCGGCACCCGGGTCGGCGCGTAGCCGGGGGCGGAGGCCTCGAGATCGAACGTGCCCGGCGGCAGGTCTTGGAACGCGAACTCACCGCTCTCGTCGGAATGGGCTTCGGCCACCGCCTCGGAGCCCAGAGCCCGAGCTTGCATCATGGTTCGCATGGAGCCCGAGCGGACCGCCTTCTCGAGCCTCAGCAGAGCGCCGACCACCGGTTCGTTGGCGGGTCCGACGACCCTGCCGGTGGCCATGCGGCCGAGCTCGAGAACCAGCTTGATCTCGCCCGCCATGTCGTTTCGAGGGTTGGGCAGCTCGCGCTCGGTGGGCGCGAAGCCCGGCTTCGAGGCGCTCAGGACGTAGCTCACCTCTGGGTGGAAGTCGCCTACGAGGAAGCGGCCCGAGGCGTCCGAGGTCGCAGGTCTCAGGTCCTTGCTCGCCTGCCAGCTGGTCCGGCTCCTGGCCCGGACCAGATCCACCTTGCCCATCACCGCGGCGTCGGCTACCGGCTGGTCGTTCTGGTCCACCACGACGCCCCGCGCCTGGAGAGCTCTCTGGAGGACCAGCACCGGCCCTTCGCCGTCGCTCCGGGTGCCGGGCTCGGTGGCGGTGTCGAGCTGGACGAACTCCTTGATGTAGCCCTGAGCGGCGGCCCAGATCCAGATGCTGGAACCGCTTCCCGGAGAGCTGAGCGAGAATCCGCCGTTCGAATCGGTGCGCACGGCGTCGGCCGGATGGCTGGCGATCCAGGCGAACGCGCCGGGAATCGCCTGGCGGGTGGCCGCGTCGACGACCCTCCCGGCACGGCGGTCGGGCGGTAGCAGGGTCAGCGTCGGCGGCGCGCCGGCCGGCACGCTCCCGAGGTCGAGGAAATCTCGCGCGCGACCGCCTTCGGGACCCATGGCCTGGATACCGGGCTCGCCCTCGGCGGGAAGCGGCAGCTCGACGAGGCCGTCGTCGCCGCTCGCCGCCGCCGGCCAGCGGCGCTCGCCCAGTCGAACGATCGCGCCCGGGACCGGCCGGCCGGCCGTGTCTTGCACCCGAACGGTGCGTGGGGTGGCGGGCTCGAGCCGCAGCTCGAGGGAGGGCGAGTCGACTCCGGTCCGCTCGGTCTGGAGATGACCCGCGGCGAAGGCGAAGAGATGCAGCAGCTCGTCGGGTCCGCGCTGGAGAACGGCAACGCCGCCGGCGTCCGCGATCGCCTGCCGATAGGCCGCGCGCCAGGTGTCCGAGCCGCTCGGCGAGCGGCGCGGACGTGGCGGCCGCTGGGCTCGCAGGTGGGCGCCCGCGAGCGGTTCGCCTTCGGCGCCGATCAGACGCACTCTCACCTCGGTTTCACGGGTCAACTCGAGGGTGGGTGCGACGCGATCGGTCAGCAGGGGCAGGAACAGGAGCTCCATCGGGCGGTAGCCCTTCGGCGCGGTGTAGAGCTGCCACATCCCGGCCTCGGGGGCCGTGAGCTCGTAGCTGCCGTCCGCGGTCGTACGGGCGCTCGCGACCGGTTCGGGATAGTGGCGTCCGTCCAGGAACAGCAGACCGTATTCGTAGGCGCTGGTCTGGGCCACCAGATCGACCACGACGCCGGCGGCGGGGCCGCCGTCGGGCAGCTCGATCCGTCCGGAGACCTGGATGCCGGCGGCGGCGGGCAGCGCTCCGAGGCTCGAGCACGCCAGGACAAGGGCGAGCAGAAGTACGCGGCGCATGATGCAACTCCGAGTCAATGGTGGTTGAAGAGCTTCTGCATTCTATCTACGCCCCGCCGGACGTCGCCGTTGGGCAGGCTCGTGAGACGTTCAAGCCGATTTGCGTCTCTCTTGTCGAAAGGAGCTGAGATGCAATACCCGCAAGTCCTCCGCCGACCCCTCGTCGTCCTGGCGCTTCTGAGCGTTCTGGCCTCCGCCGGTTGGGCGGCCCCGGCGCAAGGCGGCCGCAAGGCGCCGCCCACGATGAGCTTCGCCTCCGATCCCTGCGGCTGCTCGCGCGAGCTCCAGGTCTGCCTGGTCGTGGCGGGCCTGAGGCTGGGGCGATGCCTGGCCGGGGCTTCGACCCCGGCGCGTGGGGCGCTC
>JAHEKO010000257.1 GCA_024638355.1 Acidobacteriota bacterium | reverse complement strand
CGCCGTCGCTCGAGTAGGCGTAGCCCAGGTTGGTGCCGAGGGAGATCGACTCGGTCAGATCGCGCTCGGCCGCCAGTACGACGCCGGGTTGGGCGTGTCGCTCGCCGAGCTCGGTCGAGCCGGTGGGCAGGCTGGTGCCGACCAGCAGAGCGGTGGTCCATCCGCGTGCCGCGCTCAGCGCGATCTTCACTCCGAGTGAGCTGTCGACGAATCCGCTGGGGTCGCCGACACCCGGGTCGTCGACCCGAGCGTAGGAAGGCAGACCGACCCGCAGCTCGAGCTTCGGCGTGAGCCCGATGCGCACCAGGACCTCGCCGAGCTCCAGACTCTCAACCGGGCCGGAGTCGGTGTGGGTGGCGCCCGCTTCCACCTGAACGCGACCCGCCGTCACGGTGATGGCGCTCTCGGTGAAGTCGGGCCGATCGCCGACCAGCGGATCCACCTCCTGGCCGAGCACGGGAGCCGACACCAGCGCGAGGGCGAGGGCGGCACGAGCGGTCGATTGGATGGACGGCATGTTGGTTCTCGCGAATCGGGGGCTCAGCGGACCTCGACACCGGCCGGAGAGCCGGGGCAAATGAGTCGCGACCGCTATTTTTGAGTAGTCAAAATACTCCTCTAGTTAGATAGAAAAGTCAAGTTGCTATATCCTAAGACGATGCCGACTAGCACCGTCGAGGACTACCTCAAGTGCATCCTGGTGGAGTCCCAGGCGAGTCCGGGCGCGCGCGTGACCACGGGGCAGATCGCCACGGCGCTGTCGGTCGCGCCGGGCACGGTCACCTCGATGATCAAGGCGCTGGCCAAGAGCGGCCTGGTCTCCTACGAGCCCTACAGCGGCGTCGAGCTCACCCGGGAGGGCCGGGAGCTGGCCATGCATGTCCTCCGCCGGCACCGCTTGATCGAGCTCTTCCTGGTCGAGGTCATGGGCGTGGATTGGAGCGAGGTGCACGCCGAGGCGGAGCTGCTCGAGCACGCGGTCTCCGACCGGTTGATCGATCGCATGGACGAGATGCTGGGGCGGCCGTCGGTCGACCCGCACGGCGATCCGATTCCCGATGCCCGCGGCCGGCTCGAGGAGCCGGACGCCGCCTCACTCGTCGGCTGTCCGCTCGCCCGGGCGCTGCGCGTCGTGCGGGTCACCGACCAGACTCCCGAGTTCCTGCAGCTCGCCGAGCGGGAGGGCCTGATGCCGGGAAGCGAGCTCGTGGTGGCGTCGCGAAGCGAAGCGGCGGGCACGGTCGTGGTCGAGGCGGCCGACGGCCGCCAGGTGAGCCTCGGTTACCGCGCGGCCTCGAGGATCCAGGTCGCCGCGCCCGAGTAGCTAGCCTCTCCGCGAGGGCAGGAAAGCGCGGGCGAGGAGCACGGTGCGGGTCAGCGGGCCGAGCGACGGCGGACCGTCGAGCAGCCGTCCGCCCAGTCGGTCTACCGCCGCGGCCAGGCGCCGGCCGGCGAGTCGCAGGTAGCGCGCGGCGCGGCGCTCGCTCGCGCTGAGGCCGCTGGGATCGACGTCGGCGAGCAGCTCGGCGATCGCGTGCGCCTCGCCGCGGATCACCGGCTCGAGCTCCGCGCGATCGAGGGAGCCGCGTGTCCACGAGTCTGAAAGGACCTCACGGGCGAGCCGCGCGCGCCCGCGTCGGAGGTCGTCGGCGAGTGCGAGGAGCCCGGCGAGTCTCAGGAGCGCGGCAGCCAGCCGCCCAGCACCGGGCGAGCGGGCCCCGACCAGGGCTTCCGCCAGGGCCGCGCCGAGCCTCGACGCCTCCTCGCGGGCCGATCGCTCGGTGGCCGGCCGCGGCTCGGCGATCCGCGCGCGCGCACAGGCGGCAAGTCTGTCTAGGGCCGGCTCCGGCCAGGGCGCCGTGCGCGCCATCAGCACGAACACCGGCTGGCCCGCCAGCTCGCCGCCGAGCGCGCTCTCGAGATCGAACTCCAGCCGGTTGATCTGCGCGAGCCGTTCGCCCTCGAGGCCGGTCTGGTTCGCGAAGTCGAAGAGGAGCAGGGCGTAGGCGGCCAGCGCCCGCGCCCGCTCGCGCTCGGGCGCGGCGAGCAGAATGACGGCCGGCGCGAAGTCGCGCAAGGCGGTGCGGGTCACCGCCGCGCAGATCGTCGCCGCCCGCTCCGGATCGGGATCGGCGAGCGGCGCGCGCAGCTCGTCCGCCCAGCGCGTGTGCGGGCTGCGGGCGAGAGCGTCGGCCCGCCACGATGGTTCGTTCGGCCGCATGCTTCCGTCGGCGCCAGGTTACCGTTTCGGCGGCATGCCGAATTTGAGTAGGCTCGGCGCGTCGCCATGGAGGTCTTCTACTCGGATCGGTTCGAGCTGCCGCTGCCGCGCGGGCATCGCTTTCCGATGGCGAAGTACCGGCTGCTGCGGATCGCGGTCGAGGAGAGCGGCCTCTTCTCCTCCTCGAGCCTGCGGGTACCGGCGGCAGCGACCGACGCGGAGCTCCTGCGGGTTCACACGCCCGCGTACGTCGAGGGCATCACCCGCGGCACGCTCGATCGGCAGGCGATGCGGCGAATCGGGTTTCCCTGGTCGCCGGAGCTGGTCGAGCGCTCCCGACGCTCGGTGGGCGCCACCTTGGGGGCGGCTCGGTCGGCGCTGGACGGGGGCTGCGGCGTCAACCTGGCGGGCGGTACGCACCACGCCTTCGCCGATCGCGGCGGCGGGTTCTGCGTGTTCAACGACGTCGCGGTCGCGATCCGCACGCTGCAGGCGGCCGGGGCGATCCGGCGGGTCGTGGTGATCGACTGCGACGTCCACCAGGGCGATGGCACGGCGGCCATCTTCGCGGGCGATCCCACCGTGTTCACGCTGTCGATCCACGGCCGCGGCAACTACCCCTTCCGCAAGCAGACCAGCGATCTCGACATCGAGCTCGACGACGGCACCGGCGATGCCGGCTATCTGCGCGCGCTCGACGGGGCGCTCCAGACCCTCGGCGGGAGTGAGCGCTTCGACCTCGCGGCTTTCGTGGCCGGCGCCGATCCCTACGAGGACGATCGCCTGGGGCGGCTGTCGCTGAGCGCCGCGGGGCTGGCCGAGCGCGACCGGCGAGTGCTCCGCTGGTGCCGGCGACGCGACCTGCCGACCGCGGTGGTGATGGGGGGTGGCTACGCCGAGGACGAGTCGGAGATCGCGGCTCTCCACCTGGCTACGGTGCGGGCCGCGCACCGCGAGTGGTGTAGTACGATCCCAACCGAGGCCGGCGCGGCGATTCAGCTGTGAATTGGCTAACTCACAACCGGCCGCCAGGAACGTAGACTCCAGCTCAACGCGATGGCCGAGCTGACGCGCACCAAACAGCGCATCCTCCAAGAGGCGGTCCGCGAGAACGTCGAGACGATGTCGGGCCGGCTGCCCGGGCGCGGCCGCCACCGCATCGGCGTGGCGATGCGGGCGGCGCGGCTCTTCTTCTTCCTGACTCTGCCGATCGCGATCTTCACCACCTCCTACGTCGTCGCCACGGTGGCGGGCGGCCGCTCCGGCGGCGTCCCGGAATCGATGCTCAACCGGCAGCCGCCGCTCGAGCGTCAGGCCGCGGTGGCGCGTCCGGCGGCGGCCGAGCTGGTCGCGACGTCGACTCCGCAACTGATCGATCCCGCGGTCTTCCCGGTCGCGGTTCGCAAGGTGGTTCTGGACCCCGGCCATGGCGGCACCAACCTCGGCACGACGAACGCCGGTGGCCTGATCGAGAAGGAGCTGACGCTCGACATCGCCCATCGGCTGCGCGAGCTGCTCGAGAGCAACGCCTTCCACGTCGTCATGACGCGGGAGGGCGACGCCCAGCTCTCCCTCCAGAAGCGCGCCCTGATCGCCAACGAGAAGCAAGGCGACATCTTCGTTTCGATTCACGTCAACTGGCTCGTCACCCGGCAGATTCGGGGCGTCGAGACCTACTTCCTGGGAGCCACCGACGATCCCTATCTGTCGGCGCTCGCCGCCCGGGAGAACCAGGGCTCCGGCTATTCGCTCGCCGACCTGCGCGGTCTGATCGAGGAGATTTACGCTAACGCGCGGATGGGCGAGTCGCGCCGGCTGGCGGAGGCGGTCCAGCGATCGCTCTACCGCTCGCTGCTCGAGCGCAACCCGGGCCTTCAGGATCGCGGCGTCAAGACGGCGCCGTTCGGCGTCCTCACCCGCACCGGAATGCCGGCCATTCTTGCCGAGGTTGCCTGCCTGTCAAACCGGCAAGAGGCCCAGCTGCTGATGACGGCGAGCTACCGGCAGTTCATCGCTGAGGCCCTCTACGAGGGTATCAACGCCTACGCCAACGGGCTCAACCAGCGCAGTCAGATCGGGAGCTGAACCCCATGGACGATCAAGGTCACGAACACAACGACGACTCCAACTCCGAGAGCTCAGGCGGCAAGGACGACGGCATTCTTTATGTCGGCATCGACCTGGGTACGTCGCGCAGCGCCATCTCCACCTCGAACGGGGTGCGTAAGGTGGTCGAGAGCTACGTCGGCTGGCCGGTCGACATGGTGGCGCGCAAGGTGCTCAAGCACGACATCGTGATCGGCAAGGAGGCGCTCAAGCTGCGGCCGATGCTGGACATGCATCGGCCGCTCGAGAACGGCCTGATGAAGGAGGGCTCGGAGAAGGACGCCGAGGCCGTGCGCCAGCTGATGAAGCACTTGGTCATGCTCGGCGGCGCCGGAGGCAAGGGCGACGGCAAGAAACAGGTGCGCGCCGTGGTCGGCGTGCCCGCCGAGGCGTTGCGGGTGAACAAGCAGCAGCTGCGCGGCGCCCTCACCGGGATCGTCGACTCGCTGATGATCGTCACCGAGCCCTTCGCCGTCGCCTACGGGCTCGACGCCCTGCTGCACTCGCTGATCATCGATATCGGCGCCGGCACCGCCGACTTCTGCGTCATGAACGGGCGCTACCCGACCGACGAGGATCAGCGCACGCTGAACTCGGCGGGTGACGCGATCGACCAGATCCTCACCAAGTCGGTGCAGGAGAAGCACCCCGAGGCCAACTTCTCCGAGCACATGGTGCGCGAGTGGAAGGAAGCGCACAGCTTCGTCGGCGAGCCTCCCGAGCGCATCGTGGTCAAGGCGCCGGTGCGCGGCAAGCCGACCAAGATCGACATCACCGACGAGATGCGCAACGCTTGCGAGAGCCTGGTCGCGCCGGTCGCCGAGACCATGATCGATCTCATCGCCCGGGTCGAGCCCGAGTACCAGGATCGGATTCGCCACAACGTGATTCTCTCCGGCGGGACCTCGCTCACCCGCGGTCTCAGCGATCGGCTGCAGGCGATTCTGAAGGAGTACGGCGGCGGCCGGGTGAAGGTCGTCGACGACCCGCTCTTCGTCGGCTCCGACGGCGGTCTGGCCATCGCCATGGACGCCCCCGATAGCGACTGGGAGCGCCTGAGCTCCGGCTAGCCGCTCCGGAGGGCCAGGCCGGCGTCCGGCGCCTCGCGGCCGTCGTAGAATCCGGGCGCGCATGAATCGGACCGATTCAGAGAAGCGCGTCCGCGAGCTGCGCCGCGAGCTCGAGGGGCACGCCCACCTCTACTACGTGCTCGACCGGCCGTCGATCTCCGATGAGGCCTACGACCGCCTCTTCCGCGAGCTGCGCGATCTCGAGGAGAGCCATCCCGAGCTGGTCACCCCCGACTCGCCGACCCAGCGGGTCGGCGGCGAGCCGCTCTCGGCCTTCGCCACAGTGGAGCACCTGGCCCCCATGCTCAGCCTCGACTCCGACGCCTCGCGGGCCGCGGTGGAGAGGTTCGACGAGCGGGTGCGCAAGGCGGTTGGCGATCGGGTGACCGTCGACTATGTGGTCGAGCCGAAGCTCGACGGGGCGTCGCTCGAGCTGGTCTATCGCGACGGCGTCTTGAGCGGCGCCGCCACCCGCGGCGACGGCCTGCGCGGCGAGGCGATTCTC
>JAHEKO010000256.1 GCA_024638355.1 Acidobacteriota bacterium | reverse complement strand
TGAAGGAGAGCGGCATCAGGATCTCCGACGGGCTGAACTTGTTGAGCCGCGACAGGTGGATGGCGACCGGCATCAACACCGCCACCGCGGCGGTATTGTTCAGAAAGGCGGAGATGGCCGCCGTCAGGATCAGCAGCAGGGTGGCCGCCTTCCACTTGCTGCCCCCCGAGATGTCCGAGATCTTGTAGCCCAGCTTGCTCACCAGGCCGCTGTGGACGAGCGCGGCGCTGAGCACGAACATCATCATGACCGTGATCACCGCCGGATTGCTGAACCCGGAGATGGCCTGCTCCGGCGTGACCAGATCGCACAGCAGCAAGAGCGCTAGACAGGTGAGAGCCACCACGTCCATCGGCAGCCACTCGCGCGCGAAGGCGACGATGGAGAAGAAGATGATGCCTACGAGAAGCAGGATGTCGACGTTCATTGCCGTCCTTCGGGGGGCGAGAGTCTAGCAAGCCGCCGCCAGAGCGCCGGTGACCAAGTCAGGCTAGAATCGCGCGCGGTATGGAGAAGAGATGGCGTCGGCTTCCGGCCGTCTGTGTCTTGACGGCGGTTTCCTGGATCGTCGCGTGCGGCGAGACGGCCGCGCCGGTCGGGCGAGTGACGGCTGAGCCGAGCGAGATTCGCCTGCTCTACCCCGGTTTCTCCGGCTACCGGCTGGAGTGGAGCCCGGAGGCGCCGCTCGACGGGGTCGAGGGCGAGTTGCGCGCGTCGATCCATCTGGTCGGCGACGAGGGCCAGGTGCTGCGCACCTTCGACCAGAAGCTGGAGCGCGAGTGGTCGCCCGGCGCGACCTCGGTCACGGAGCACATGCTCTACCAATCGGCGCTGGCGCCGCCGCTCGGCGTCGGGCGGTACCGGCTCGAGATCGGGCTCTACGACGGCGCCGGCAACGGCTGGGAGGTGGTCTCGAACGAGCCCACCGCACGGGTGGAAGACTCGAGCCAGGGCTTTCCGGCGTTCTACTTCTCGCCCGAATGGCAGCCGATCGAGAGCGGAACGGACCTGCAGATTCTCGGACGCCGCTGGCTGCGCGCCGACGGCGTTCTGCGGCTGGGCGAGCTGACCGCACCGGGGCGGCTGTGGCTGCAGATCGCCATTCCCGCGCCGCTCGCAGGCGAGCAGCTGCTCGAGCTCGACCCCGAGGCCGCCGAGCCCGAGGTCGTGGTCCACTGTTCGTGCGGTGATGTGACCGAGGTCCGGCGCGGCAGCGGCTCGCACCAGGTGATGCTGTCGATCGTGCCTCCGGCCGACCCGGAAGTACCGCCGGAGTGCGAGATCTCGTTCGACGCCAACTACACCCTGATCGGCGTCGAGGACCGAGTCCGCCGGACCGTGGCCCTGGAGAGCCTCTCCTGGCTCAGCCGCTGATCGCGGCTACTTCTTCAGCTCGAGGGTGACCGACTTCGAGACCGGCAGTCCCTCGACGTCGCCGAGCGGCGTCCACACCTCGACGCCCTCCTCGTCGTCGGCGATCTTCATCCACCGCGCTGCGGTCAGCGTGACCTCCACCCGGAGCTTGCCGTCCGCCGGCATCGCCCGCGACGTCTCGGTGGTCCAGAAGTTGTAGAGCTTGAGCTCGTTGGCGGCTCCCGGCTCGACCGGGAACATGAACAGCTGGTTGCCGTAGACGCCGAGCTCCTGGCCGTTGAGCTCGACGCGGAATGCGAGCTGCGAGGCGGTCTCGTCGCCCGTATTGCCCAGCTTGACTCGCAGCTGGCACAGCGTGTCGGCGCCCGGCTGCGAGGGCTCGACCACGATCTCTTGGATCGAGAGCTTCGCCGCCTCCGCCTCGCCCTCGGCCTCCTGGGCGCGGGCGGCCGGCGAAGCGAATGCCAGAACGGCGGCCAGGGTGAGGGTCAGCCGGAATGAGCGAGCTTTCGAGCGCATAGAGAGTGGTCCTTCCGCAAAGTTCGATTCTACGGGATTCAACAGCTGTGCCAATGGCCGTTTCAGAAGGGACCGCCCATGTCGGTGATCAACGGCACTCGCTTGGTGGCGAGCCCGACGCCGTCGCCGAGTGGCAGAACGACCGCCCGAAGCTGCGGATGGATCATGAAGTAGACGTTGAAGGTCTCGATGTGACGCGCGTTGTCGCTCAGTCCCGCAGCCGGCGGATCGGCGATCTCTCCCTTCCACATCAAGTTGTCGATGACCATCAGGCCGCCGACCCTGAGCCTCTGCAGGCTCAGGTCGAGGCAGCGCCGGTAGCTCGACTTGTCGCCGTCCAGGTAGACGAGGTCGAAGGGGCCCTGGAGCCGAGGGATGAGGTCGACGGCCTCGCCGGTCATCATCTCGACTCGATCCAGGACCTCGCCCTCGGCCAGGTACTCGCGCGCCCGCTCCTGAACCGCGGCGTCGCGGTCGAGCGTCGTCACCCGGGCCTCCGGGGCGCCCCGCGCGAGGCACAGGGTGCCGTAGCCGATGGCGGTGCCGATCTCGAGGATTCGCTCGGCGCCCACGCCCCGAGCCAGGATCTCGAGGAGCTGCCCGACCTCGGGGTCGGAGCTCGAGATCGACTCTTCGGCCGCCACCTTCTCCATGCGGGCACGGAGCGAATCGCGGGGCGGCAGGAGGCTGTCGAGGTACTCGGCCTGCTCGGTGCGGAGGATCGCGTCGGGGCGTGCCTTCATCGGCCGTACTCTCGCGGCGATGCTACCTCAGCGGCCGCCGGGTCCGCCGTGCGCGTGGAATAGGGGGCCGAGGGCGCGGGTTTTCAGCGGCAGAGCGCGACATGACGACGAATACGCGGAAGCGCTGGCTCGCCTACTCCCTGCCGCCCCTGGCCGCCGCGGTCGGCGCGGGCGCCGGCCACGTTCTGCGCAAACACCTGGAGCAGCGCCACACCTTTGCTCCGGGCCGCTACCCGCACGGCGTCTGGAGTCCGCAGCGCTATGGCCTGCCGGCGCAGGACGTCTGGTTCTTCGCCGCCGACGGCGAGGAGCTGCACGGCTGGTGGATTCCCCATCGCCGCGCGCGCGGCACCGTTCTCTACTGCCACGGCAACTCCGGCAGCCTCGGCGAGCAGATCCAGGTGCTGGTCGATCTGCGCCGGCTGCGCGTCAACGTGTTCGCGTTCGATTATCGCGGCTACGGGCGGAGCCGCGGCACGCCCGACGAGGAGGGCGTGCTGCGTGATGCGCGGGCGGCCTACGATCACCTGGTCGGTCCACTCGGTCGGCCGCCCACGGAGATCCTGCTGCTCGGCCACTCGCTGGGCGGAGCGATCGCCATCGACTGCGCCCTGCATCGGCGGGTCGCCGGCCTGATCGTCCAATCGACCTTCATGGACACCCGGCGCATGGCTCGCGAGCTCTATCCGCAGGTGCCGCTTCACTGGGTCGCCCGTCGCCGTTTTCGCAGCGTCGACAAGGTCGCCCGCCTGAGGATCCCCAAGCTCTTCATTCACGGCTCCGAGGACGGCACGATCCCGGTCGATCACGGGCACCGCTTGTTCGAGGCCGCGGCCGAGCCGAAGGAGCTGTTCGTCGTCCCGCGGGCGGGTCACAACGACGTGCACCGGCACGGCGGTTTTCGCTACTACCGTCGGCTGTCGCGCTTTCGCAACCGCTGCTTGGCCCGCTAGCCGCGAGCTCCCGGCGCCGGCCGAACGTATAGCCGGACGGCAATGCAGATTATGAAGCGTTGCATAGCGGCTGGATATCGGCCTCCTTATCCTGCGGTTAGTACGATGACGCGCTCCAGGATCGCCGCAGTCGCCCTGGTCACCCTGGTCTTCCTTCTGATCGCCTCCTGTAGCGGTGGCCCGGGCGGCCCGACCGCCCCCGCCGACTTGAGCGCCTTTCAGGTCGAATCGATCCTGTCGGATCTCGTCAACCAGGCGCGAAGCTCTTCCGGAGTGTCGCCCGAGCTGATCGTCGATCCGGCGGTGAGCCAGGTGGCGCGGGCTCACAGCGAGGCGATGCGGGACCGCGGCTTCTTTTCTCACGCCGATCCCGAGGGCAACAAGCTGCGCGACCGCCTACGGGCAGCGGGCGTGAGCTTCCGCTCGGCGGGCGAGAACCTGGCCCAGGTGGGCGGAGCGTCCGACCCGGCCGGCATGGCCCACCGCATGCTGATGGACAGCAACAGCCATCGTACGAACATCCTGAGCGAGGATTTCAGCGTGATGGGCATCGGCGTCGCTCAGCGCGGCTCCGAGTACTGGATCACCCAGATATTCCTCGAGCTGTAGGGCGGCCAGCGAGACGGCCGCGACGGCGGTCTACGGCGCGGCCGGTGAGCCGAGCGCCAGATCCTCGTAGAGCGCCGTCAGCACTGCCGAGAAGCGCCGCCGGTGCGCCTCTTCGCCCGGAATGCCGTTGACCGCGATCGCGACCACCAGGCGGTGCTCGGGATCGGCGAAGGCGCTCGACGAGCGGTAGCCGGCGTGGCCGAAGGTGCGCGGCGACGAGTGGCGCCCGTAGGCGTAGGGAACGTCGGGCGCGCCGTAGTGCTCGGAGTCGAGCACGAAGCCCAGGCCCCAATCGATCTTGGCGCGGAAGGTCTTGTCGACCAGGCCGACGCGGTGGCGCGCCACCAGGGCCGCCACCGTCTGCGGCCTCAGGATGCGGGCGTCGTCGAGGCGGCCGCCGCCGAGCAGGGCCTCGTAGAAGCGGCCCAGCTGGCGCATCGGGCCCCAGCCGCCGCCCGCCGGCGAGCAGCGGGTGACCCGCGAGCGCGCGTGCCACTCGAGCGGCTCGGGCGGGCTCTTCTCGGTATCGAGGAGGTGCGCGAGCCGCTCGGCGTAGGCGTCGTAGCGGGCGTCGGGTATGCCGATCCACGAGTCGTTCATGCCCAGCGGCTCGAAGATCTCCTGCCGCACGTAGAGCTCGAAGGGCCGGCCGTCGAGCCGCCGGACGATCTCACCGAGGATGAACCAGCTCGACGCCTGGTGATAGCCGGCCGTGCGCCCCGGCTCCCAGCGCGGCTCGACCCGCGCGTCGCAGATGCGGGCGATGATCTCCTGCCAGGACCTCTGCGGCCAGCCGACGCGCAGGAGCCGGAAGCCGCCGGTGTGGGTCAGCAGGTGGCGGATGGTGATCGCCTCCTTGCCGCGCACTCCGAACTCGGGTAGGTGGTCCGCGACCCGATCGTCCAGCTCCAAACGCCCGGCCTCCCAGAGCCGGGCGACGGCGACTGCGGTCACCGGCTTCGACGACGAGAGCCAGAGCATCAGGTGCTCGGGAGTCATCGGCCGCCCGGGACTCGCCTCTCCGAACGCGAGGTCGGCGACCGGGCGGCGATCGATCGAGGCGTAGATCTGGCCGCCCGGGTGGAGGCCGTCGGCGCGTCCGCGCTCGAGCAGCTCGAGGGTGCGGGGCAGGGGATGCTCGATCGGCGGCATCGGGGCGAGGGGAGGCTATCAGGACCCTATAATCGAACGGCGATGTTCCTTGCCGCTGCCGTGCAGATGACCTCGACGTCGGACAGCGCCGCCAACGTCGAAAGCGCGAGCGAGCTGGTGAAGCGGGCGGCCCGCCGCGGCGCACGCTTCGTCGCCACTCCCGAGAACACCAACTACCTCGGGCCGCATCCCGAGAAGGTGCGGCTCGCCGAGCCGCTCGACGGCCCGACGTGCCGGCACTTCTCGGAGCTTGCCTCCCGCTGCGGCATCCATCTTCTCCTCGGTTCCTTCAACGAGCGCTCCGACGACCCCGAGCGCTGCTACAACACCTCGGTCCTGTTCGGGCCGGACGGCACGCGGCTCGCGACCTATCGCAAGATCCACCTCTTCGACGTCGACGTCTCCGCGAGCGTGCGCTTCTCGGAGTCCGCGACCGTCAAGCCGGGTGACGAGGTGGTGGCGGTCGCAACGCCGCTCGGCACTCTCGGCCTGTCGATCTGCTACGACTTGCGCTTCCCCGAGCTCTACCTGGCGCTGGTCGCGGCCGGGGCCGAG
>JAHEKO010000255.1 GCA_024638355.1 Acidobacteriota bacterium | reverse complement strand
GAGAGCTGATCGACCTGCTCCCAGGTGGCGACCGCCCGAATCCCCTGCGCCCTGCAGAAACTCTGCACCAACAGGATGTTGCGCAGCGTCTCCAGCACGAAGAACGAGTCGACGTCGATCGAGAAAGCCCCCGGCGCGCTCGACCCGGCGGCGAAGCGGAAGAAGTGCTCGCCGCGCTCGAGAAGCTCGAGCAGGGTCTGGCGCAGCCGGCCCCCCTTCGGCGCCGCGCGAGCGGCGCGTACCGCCGGCTCCTCGAGCAGCCAGGGACCGACGCGATGCGGCCGGCCGTCGAGGAAGAGCTCCGAGCGCCGTGGATCGCCGAAGTGGACGAGCACGAGATCCGGCTTGACCGCGAAGCACTGTGAGACGAGGCAGCGGGCGATGCTGCCGTTCGAGGCGCCGACCTCGGCGAAGTTCAGGTAGCAGACGTCGCGACGGTCGAGGCCGCTCGCGTCGAGCCAGTGCTCGACGAAGCGAGACGGCCAGCAGTGGTCGAAGTCGACGCCGAAGCCGAAGGCATGGCTCTCGCCGAACGCGAAGACGCGATGGCGCGCGCCGGCGTCGAAGTCGTTGCCGCGAAAGCCGAGGGCGTTGAACCGGTAGAGGTGCTCGCCGCTCTGATCGTCGCCGTAGCTGCTCTTCGTATGCGGCGCGCCGAGGCGATCGATGCGGTCGACCTCCGATCCCGCGTACGGGAGCGGTCTTCCGCCGCCGGTCGGCTGCCGCGGCATGCTGTTGATACTATCCCCTCGTTCCCAAGCATCGCAGGACAACGCATGGTGGGAGGACGGTTATCGTGAACCGAGACCAACCGGAGCAGCGCGGTCTACTGGCGCGCCTGTGGCTGCGGGTTCGCTGGGTCTTTCATCGCCTGCTCGGGCGGCGATCGAAGAAGAACCCGAACATCTACCCGCTCTACTGAAGGTGGGCTGGCGCGACCACTGGTATCCGGTCGCTTTCGCTGGAGATCTAGGCGCCGATCCGTGCCGGGTGCGGATCCACGACGAAGGCTTCGTCGTGTTCCCCGACCGCGATGGGGGATGGAGCTGCCTCGAGGATCGCTGCCCCCACCGCGCCGCGCGACTGTCCGACGGGCGGCTCGTCGAAGGCGGAATCGAGTGCCTCTACCACGGCTGGCAGTTCGCGAGCGACGGTGGGTGCCGGCACATCCCGCAGCTGCTCGCGTCGCAGCCGCTGCCGTCGAAAGCCCGCGTCCCCTCCTTCGCCGCGGTGGAGGCCCAGGGCATGGTGTGGATCTGGCCGGGGGCCGCCGGCGATTCCGACCCGAGCCGCATTCCGACCCTTCCCGACCTCGAGCTGCCCGGATGCACCAGCGTCGACTTCGCCATCGATCTGCCCTACGAGCAGACCTTCCTGATCGAGAACGTCATCGACATCGCGCACATTCATATCGCCCACGACGGGATTCGCGGCGGAGGGAGGCGCGAGCTGGCGTCGCCCCTGCGCTTCGAGGTCTCCGAGCTGTCGAGCTCGGGGTTCGCGGCGTCGTTCGGCTCGATCGGCCTGGGGGAGATCGCCGGCGGGCCCGATCTGAGCGGCGCGCGCCTGGCGTTCAGGGCGCCCAACCTCGTGCACTACGAATCGGTCTACGAGGATCGCGAGCTTCACTCGGGGCTCGCCCTCTATTCGCTGCCGATCGCCGGCGATCGCTGCCGGCTCCTCTATCGCGCCTACAGCGATTTCCGCCCGCTGCGGGATCGGCTCCGTCCGCGCTGGCTCGAGCACTGGACGCAGTGCGACATCCTCGAACAGGACATGGGCATCGTCATCGGACAGTCCGAGTTGATTCGGGGATCGGCGCGACCGCCCAGCGACCTCTGGCTGCCCCTCAAGTCGAGCGACGCGCCGGTGATCGCCTACCGGAGCTGGCTCGACGCGCATGCCTCCGACTGGCCCTACCACGTGGGGTTTCGGCGCGCGAAGCCCGCTGCCTCCCACCTGGAGGGACCGGAGCCCGCCTTCGATCGCTACCGGATGCACACCGCGATCTGCGCCGCCTGCTCCGCCGCCGAGCGCGCCTCGAGCGCGGCGCGAGCGCCCCTCGCGCTCTCGGTGGTCGTCCTCCTCGCCCTGGCCGCGGCGACCGCCGGCTCGACGCTGTCGGCCGTGGCCGCCGGCGGAGCCGTCGTCGCCGCGCTGGGCCGCGGGCTGGCCGCCCGCATGGCCCACCGCTTCCGCTAGCTCTCGGCGATCGCCGCTTCGACCGCGTCGGCGAAGCGGTCGATCTCCTCCTCGCCGGTGTAGACGCTCGGCGACACCCGGATGCCCTCGAACTCCGGGTGATGGATGGCGACGGTCAGGATCCGGTGCTCGTCCCAGAGCCGCTCGGCCAGAGCCTTCGAATCGATGCCGTCCACCTGCATCGTGGCGATGCCGCAGGCGAAGCCCGGCTCGAGGCTGGTGTGGAGCCGCACGCGATCGTGCGCGAGCAGCCGCTCGGCCCAGCGGTCGCGCAGATAGAGCAGACGCGCCGCCTTGCGCTCGGCGCCGACGCCGCGATGGAAGGTGAGCGCTTCACCGATCGCCAGGTAGTTGGCCGCCGGGTGGGTACCGATCTCCTCGAACTTGCGCACGTCGTCGTCCATCACGTCGGGCGCCGCCATCAGCGGCCAGAGTCCGGAGATCTTGTCGCGCCGGACGTAGAGCAGGCCGGTGCCAATGGGCGCGAAGAGCCACTTGTGCAAGCTCGTGGCGTAGTAGTCGCAGTCGAGGTCACGCTGCGTGAACGGGAAGTGGGCGAAGGTGTGCGCGCCGTCGACGATCACCGGCACGCCCCGGGCGCGGGCCATCGCCACGACCTCCTTGACCGGCAGGATCTGGCCGGTGATGTTGATCATGTGGCTCATCAGGATCAGCCGCGTTCTGGGCGTCAGGTGCTCCTCGAAGAGACGCACGACTTCGCCGGGGTCCTCGGCCGGGATCGGAATCTTGAACTGACGCAGCACGATGCCCTCGCGCCGCTCCCGCTGCTTGAAGGTGGTGACCATGCGGGGGTAGTCCTGGGTGGTCGTCAGCACCTCGTCGCCGGGCTCGAGATCGAAGCCGAACTGGCAGATCTGGAGGCCCTCCGAGGCGTTGCGGGTGATCGCGATCTCCTCGGCGTCGCACTCGAACAGCCGCCCGAGGCGCTGGCGGATCGGCTCGCGCTGCGGCTGCAGCACCTTCCACATGGTGTAGGGCGGCGCGGTGTTCGAGTAGGCGAGGTGGCGCTGCATCGCCTCCTGAACCACGGCCGGCGCCGGGCTCACGCCGCCGTTGTTGAGATTGACCAGGCTGCGGTCCACCGTGAAAGCCTGCTGGGCCTCGAACCAGAAATGGGAGTCGGCCGCCAACTCTTCGGCGCTGCCCGAGTGTGTGGCGAGCTCCCGCGCCACCGCCAGGGCGCGGCCGGGACGAAGCAGCGCCACGGCCGGAACGGCAGCGGCCAGGAATGCACGACGGCTGGTTGTACTCATCGAGACCTCCTGAGTTCGAGCAATTCAAAGCGATGATACTCAACGAAGTGCTACACTTCTTCCAGAAACTCGAGAGTAGATGACGTACACAGACGCGGCATCGCCGTTGGAAGATGCCAAGTTCTATCTCCGCCGGGAGATGTCCGAGCCCGAGGCGTTCGCCCTGGGCGACGGCGACGTGGTGGTCTACACCTCGCCGCGCCGGCCGGGCCACGCGCCCAACGAGGACGCCGCCGGGATCGTGCCGATCGACGGCGAGAGCGCCGTGCTGCTGGTGGCGGACGGCATGGGCGGCCAGGCGGCCGGCGCGCGCGCCGCGGGCATCGCGGTCACCCGAACCATCGAGCGACTGCTGTCGCCGGGGGAGGGAGAGAGCGCGGTCCGGAACGCGATCCTCGACGGCATCGAGGAGTCGAATCACGCGATCCGCCAACTCGGTCTCGGAGCCGGCACGACCTTCCTGGCGATCGAGATCGCGGCCCGCTACTTTCGCTCGTACCATGCGGGCGACTCGATCGCGCTGCTCGTCGACGGCAGCGGCCAGACCCCCTGGCGAACCGCGCCCCACTCCCCGGTCGGCTACGCCATCGAGGCCGGAGTGCTGGACGAAAGGGCGGCGATGAAGCACGAGAACCGGCATCTGCTGGCCAACGCGCTCGGTCAGCGAAGGATGCACCTCGAGATCGGGTCGCAGCGGCCGCTCAAGCCGGGTGACACGCTGATCCTGGCGACCGACGGGCTGTTCGACAACCTGCTGATGGACGAGATCGCGGAACGCGTTCGCAACCCGGTGCTGTTGCGGGCGGTCGGCGATCTGGTGAAGACCGCGGCGCGCAGGATGGTGTCGCCCGACAGCTCGAATCTCTCGAAGCCGGACGATCTGACCGTGATCGCCTATCGTCAGCGCGCTCCCGACACTCTGGGAACGCTCGAGTTCGCTCCCGTCGAGACCGGCTAGGCCGGCCGCTCCCCGGCTCTCTCCGGGAGCGCGCCCTACGGCATTGCCGCCGCCGCGGATTTGCCCCGCCTGCCGGAATCCAGTAGTTTCTCAGCGCAGATGTCGCAGACCATCGCTCCGCCGGCCGAGAGCGGCCGCAGCCCGACGGCCGCCTACGAGGCATTCGTCGCGGCCCATCCGGAGTTCGAGGCGACCCTGGAGCTCGACGAGCTCCGCTCGTCCGAGTTCTCGCGCCTCGACCGGCTCGGCCACGTCTACCTCGACTACACCGGCGGCGGCCTGTACGCCGACTGCCAGGTGCGCGAGCACTCGACCTTCTTGCTCAACCACGTGCTGGGCAACCCGCACTCGTCGAATCCGACCTCGCGCGACACCACCGAGGCCTGCGAAGCGTGCCGCAAGCACATCCTGGCCTTCTTCAACGCCTCGCCGGCCGAGTACGCCGTCATCTTCACCGCGAACGCCAGCCACGCCCTCAAGCTGGTCGGCGAGTCGTATCCGTTCGAGCAGGGCGACCGGCTGCTGCTGACCTTCGACAATCACAACTCGGTCAACGGCATCCGCGAGTTCGACCGGGCCCACGGAGCCGAGACCGCCTACATACCGGTCGTGCCGCCCGACATGAGAGTGGACGAGAAGGCGCTGCGGCGCCAGCTCGAGGCCACCGCGAAGTGCAAGAACGCCCTTTTCGCCTACCCGGCGCAGTCCAACTTCTCCGGGGTCCAGCATCCGCTCGAGTGGATCGAGCTGGCCCACCGGCACGGCTGCGACGTGCTGCTCGATGCCGCCGCCTTCGTGCCCACCAACCGACTCGATCTCGGCCGCTGGAAGCCGGACTTCGTCGCCCTGTCCTTCTACAAGATGTTCGGCTACCCGACCGGCGTCGGCGCCCTGATCGCCAGCCGTGAGGCGTTGAAGAAGCTCCACCGCCCGTGGTTCGCCGGCGGCACCATCTCGGTCGCCTCGGTGCAGGCGGATACGCACTACCTTGCCGCCGGTGAGGCGGCTTTCGAGGACGGCACGCTCGACTACTCGAACATCCCGGCGGTGGATCTCGGCTTGACCTTCATCGAGCGTATCGGCCTCGAGCGCATTCACGAGCGGGTCGGCCTGTTGACCAAGTGGCTGATCGACGAGCTCCTCCTCCTGCGCCACGGCAACGGCGAGCCGCTGATCCGGCTCTATGGCCCGCGCGGCCGCGCGGCGCGCGGCGGAGCGGTGACGATCAACTTCTTCCAGGCATCGGGCGACGTCATCGACCATGACGTCATCGAGCGCGAGGCGACGGAGCACCGCATCTCCCTGCGCACCGGCTGTTTCTGCAACCCGGGAGCGGGCGAGATGGCCCTGGGTATCTCGCGCAGCGAGCTCGTCACCTGCTTCAGCAACAGCTCGACCGACCGGATGACCTACGACGCGTTCCGCCGCTGCATCGACGGCAAGAGCACGGGAGCCGTGCGCGTCTCGGTCGGCATGGTTTCGAACTT